>CAYXIC010000070.1:0-1531 GCA_964465625.1 Candidatus Woesearchaeota archaeon | reverse complement strand
TCTTTTTTGCCGCTTCCAATGCTTCCGCGGTTAACTTGAAATACTTCTCAAGCTTCTCCCTTGTTATTGTGTTTTGCATGATATAAACATGCTTTTCAGGTATTTAACATTTAACCTGTCCTAAAAAAATCTTCCAAGAACTTTCCCCACTAAACTGTCTGCTTTTTCGGGATTCATTCTTTGGCAATTGTATATTTTATCCGTGCCCTGATGGACTACGTATCCCAAATGTCCTTCTGGAGAAAGCAATCCTGCATTTTCCAATTCAGAGCCTTTTTCAAACTTCAAGACTCTTTGCTGCGTTCCTGACTCTGACAGCAAAAAATGATCCGGATTGACAAACCTTACCTGATATTTATCGGGGTTAAATTCCCAACCTTCCTTGTAAGCAGCCATTTGGAAGTACATTGTTTTCACCCTGACACATTCTCTATTGAAGGGTGTGTCTGCAACAATCATGCGGTATGTTACTTTGCCCTTTCTCAGATTGGAAACCTCGGCTCTGTCTAAGGGAGACAGCATTTCTTCGGGCACAAGCCTTATCCTTTCTCTGGAAACTAGGTCGTTTTCCTCAAGTATGGGATATTCCGGTTTGTATCCTCTGAACTCCACTATGTTTGTCATGATAAATCCACAAATAATGGCTATTTAATACTTGCGTCCCCCTAAAGAGGGTGCAGATAGAAGGATTTATATAATATAATCTTTATTGGGATGCATGGATATGGACATTTTGAGGGAAGTCGGTTTGACTGACGGCGAAGCAAAGGTTTATCTGGCATTGCTAAAATTGGGCGAGGCCACGGCGGGACCCATAGTTGATGAGGCAAAAGTAACGAGGTCAAAAATTTATGACATTTTGGAAAGGCTGAAAAACAAAGGGTTGGTTAGCCATATCACAAAAGAGTCCACCAAACATTTTAGCGCCGCTGATCCATCAAACATATTAAAATATTTGGAAGAAAAGGAGGAGGAAATCATCAGCAAAAAAAATTCAGTAAAAAACCTTCTCTCGCAGTTGGAAAAAAAGTACGCCAAGGTGATGGAAAAAAAGACCGCTGAGGTGTATGTGGGGAACAAAGGCATGCAAAACGCCTTTAACCTACTCATAAAGGAATTCTCTTCTGCCGAAGAGTACTATTCTTTCGGCGCCGGAAAGGGGGAAGACGTGGAAAAAATTCAGGGATTATTTGATAGACTGCACAAGGAAAGAGTAAGAAAAAATGTCAGGGCAAAGATTATATTCAATAAATCTTCAAGGGGGTTGTTTAAATCCCAGGAAAAATCCAAATTTGTCGAAGTCAGATACCTGATAGAATCCACGCCTGCAGCCATAAACATCTACAAAAACTTTACATTGATATCCATTTTAACGCATGAACCAATAACCTTTTTGATACAAAACAAGGAGGTTGCAGATTCATTCAGAGAGTACTTTAAAGTCATGTGGAAACTGGCCAAACCTTAGTTAAAAGTTGTGAAGAAACATTTAAATAAATATCCTGCCATTCATACCTAAGAAAGATGGTGA
>CAYXIC010000069.1:0-1570 GCA_964465625.1 Candidatus Woesearchaeota archaeon | reverse complement strand
GAAATGTTTATTAAGAAGCGGCTTTTGAAAAAGACATGGCTGAAGACATAAAAATAGACCAAAATCTCGTGCCAAGCTACGCCTTTCAAGATGGTTATGTCCATTCAGTCGACAGAAAAACAAGAAAGGGAAGCCTTTTGGTAAGGTTGAAAGATTGTGATGGAAATGTTCTAAAGGGAACCTATGATTTTCCTGATTCCCTTGACATGAGAGAGGATGACAGAGTGGTTGCGGATTCGCCTACAAAAGGGAACGGGAAGTATATTCCGGTAGTAAGGGCGCAGATTTACAGGGAAGATGAGGTTGGTGCAGAAAAACTTGTTGGTGATTATCTTGGTCATAGGGATAGTAACAAGGGTAGTTCTGGAGATTACAAGCCAACAATAAAAGGTCTTGACAGATTAAATGTCAGACCCTAGAATGCTTGAATTCTTAAGTCAATAATCATTTCTTAACGCCCTTTTTCGGGATATTCCAATACGGAGATTTGCATCTCGGGCACACGATTGACAATCCCTTGTGCCGCGTTATCCACTTATGGGAACATCTTTCGCAATCGCACTCATAGACAATCATTTCCTTTTTGGCCATGAAACATTGCTGTTTCCTTACTTTAAGTATTTTACTATAGTAATATAACGTGATAAACAATGATAATTACCAAAAAAAACAGAAACATTTATTAAGAAGTGGCACCTATGAAATCAACAGAACAGGTTATAAAAATGAATAATGACAGAGCGAAAGCAATTGAAAGGATAAGCAGGCAATTGGCAAGACGGGAACCCGGAGATTTTGATTACACTCAATTTAAAGACAGTCCTAAGGAAGTTGATGGGCTAGTTAAAGTGATTATGCCAAATGAGGACGGAACAACAAACATAATGATAAGGGGGATAAAAAAGCCCTTTACCCTTCCAAGAGGCGCAATGGTAAGAATAAGGGAGGAAGTTAAAATGACATATCTTAATGGTCCAAGAGATCCTTACCCTGTTTTGAATGTAAAGGTTTACGGGAAAGACGGGGTTAGAGAATATTCAGATTTTTTTGAAGAAAGGGAAGGAAAATCTGAAGCGAGAGCAGACAAGTACACTGGAAGAGCAGCCTGATTATTCTTAAACTTCACCATTTTTTCCCCAGAAGTGCCAATCTTTATGGATTTTAACAGGTAGCGATTTATAAGGATTTGTGGAATGGAACCGTTATTTTGCCATTATGCATAAGAAATGGCTCGCTTCGCTCGCTTGTCGGTTAGTTGATAATTAATGCGTGATGCCACAAGAAAAATATGTTGATAAAAAATTTTAGGGACTTTTACAGGAGTGACGACGCGTATACGATAAGTTAGGAGAAATTAAATAAAATCATCCTGCAAACTTAAACGTCGGCAATTTGTTGTAAACCCATGCAAAAATCCATGCAAGAACAAAACCCATGACGAATGCCAGGACAAGTGAAATGAGGATGAACTTCACCAGCGTGGCTGTTGCAAATCCGCCTGTCCCGTAAATGCCCAGAATTATCGAGTTGTACAATGGCACGAATTTTACCCACAAAACAGCGTCGACAA
>CAYXIC010000068.1:0-1603 GCA_964465625.1 Candidatus Woesearchaeota archaeon | reverse complement strand
GGACGAGATGGAATTCACGGAAACACATTTGCCTCAGCTGAAATGACAGACAAAACTATTGATGTAAGCTCATCGGCGGTTCAGATTGGGAATGCAATTGAAGAAAAAAGAATGTTTGATGCAATAATTGAGGTAAGCGACCAAGGACTTATAAAAGCAATTCAAGACTGTGGGGCAGGAGGATTTTCATCAGCAATCGGAGAGATGGGAGAAAAAACCGGAGTAAAAGTAGATCTATCAAAAGCGCCATTAAAATATCACGGTCTTTCTCCTTGGGAAATTTGGGTTTCTGAATCACAGGAAAGAATGGTTTTAGCAGTTAGAAAAAAAGATGTCAAAAAAATTCTTAAGGTATGTCGTAAATATAATGTTGAGGCAAGCATTCTTGGACAGTTTACAAATACAAAAAAACTTGAAGTCTTCTATGGGAAAAAATTAGTCGCAGATTTATCAATGGAATTTTTGCATCACGGGTTACCTCAGCGAAAAATGATCGCCCAAAAACCAAATAATTATTCTTCGAGTGAACAAAGTGAATCGAGAAGTTCTCGACAAACTCGAACAATAAATACTCCGCAAACAGAAAAAGAGTGGATTGAAGTTTTCAAAAAGATTTTGTCTCATGGCAATGTCGCATCAAAAGAGCCAATCGTTCGCCTGTATGATCACTCGGTTCAGGGGACAAATGATCTGCAGCCATATAGTGGAGAAAAATTGGATGGGCCAAACGATGCAGTAGTGCTCCGTCCATTTTTGAATAAAAAATATGGAGTTGTTGTCTCTCATGGACTTAACCCAATTCTTAATAAAATTGATCCATATCATGGAAGTATTTGGGCCGGAGTTGAAGCGCTGTCAAATTATGTAGCAGTTGGAGGCGATATTGAAAATGCTTCCTTGATAAACAATTACATTTGGCCATTTCCTGACGAGGAGTCTCTTTGGTCGCTTGATAAATCAGTGGACGCTGTTTGCGATTTGATGAAAAGCCTTAAGATTCCTGTGATATCAGGCAAAGACAGCTTATCTTCTACTTATCGAAAAGAAGGGATTGTTATAAAAATTCCTCCGGTTCTTTGCATTTCAGTTTTTGGAAGAATTCCTGATGCAAGTAAAACCGTGACTTCTGATTTTAAAAAAACAGATTCAATAATTTGTTTGGTTGGGAGTTTGGATATTGGTTCAATGGGAGGATCGGTTTATTTTGATTCGAACGGACTTCTAGGAAATAGAGTTCCGAAAATAGATTTGAAATTGTTTGAAAAAATTGCGCGGACAATTTATCAAGGAATCCAGAGCGGAAAAATTTTGTCGTGTCATGATGTTTCAGAAGGAGGTTTAATTTCAGCAGTTTTTGATATGTGTGTTGGAGGAGATTGTGGTGCAAATATCAATGTTCGAAATGACAAACAAAGATTAGATTACTTCTTATTTAACGAAACAGCAGGAGTGTTTGTTGTTGAAGTCGAAAATAAAAACACGGCAAAAAGTTTGTTTGGGAAAATTCCGTTTATGATACTAGGAAAAACACAAAAAGAAAAACGGATTGAAGTCCGGAATGCTAAGAAAATATTCAATGCGGATCTGTATGCCTTAAAAAAAG
>CAYXIC010000067.1:0-1625 GCA_964465625.1 Candidatus Woesearchaeota archaeon | reverse complement strand
TACACCGGCTCCAAAGTTTCAGAAGGGGAGTCGTATGTTAACGAATGCTCAACAAGGCTTTTCGGCTTGACTTCATCCACAGGGATTTTTTCAACCGCCCTGTATTTTTTCAAAAGCTCTGAAGCATTTTCCGCATAGAGCCAAGGATTTGCCTTTCCTATTATCTGCTGCACCGAAGCCATGAATATAGTATAAGGGGAATTGTTTAAAAAATGTTTGTTGGAGTTATTTTGCTATGACTGATTGATTTATCTATAACAAATGCGCTTAACAGATTGATTATTTCTTAAAAGAGATTGATAATCGCTGGGAAAATTGCTTCTTATAAAATCAAAAGCAACCGATTTCCTGTATTCCTGCACCACATGTGCGGGTCTCTGATTGGCAGTCACTTGGACCTGTGAGGAGTTGCGTATATGTACAACTTTCCGTTGTCTTGTTTGAGAATACATGGCCGCCTGTTGAGCAAACGCTTGATATGCCACATATTGCCCCTCCTCCATCACAAGTGGAAGGATATGTCGTGCTCCACTTTTGGTACTGCGTCCAGCCTGAAGGACATGCGCCGCTTATAAATTTGCAGACAAAAATTCCTCCCTGAATCTCTGTCGGAATTCCGTTCGCGGAAACACAGTTTGTTCCCGTATGAACTGAGTTTACAAGATTTCCCGTGTAGCTTCCTCCGCCACTGGGTCCAGAAGCATTAACCTGGCTCCATGAAGTTATGCAGTTTCCTCCAACACATATGCTGTTCCCGGAGTCAATGTTTCCGTTTGATTTTATGTTTCCCGAAACGTTCACACTGCCAAGAAAGACGGCGTTTCCTTCCACGCCGCTGCTAAGATCAAGTTCCTTTGCGCTGTGTCCGAAACTCGCAGGAGTAGAAGTGCCGAACGCAAAAACAACTGAAACGACAAGAATTGAAATCGAGAGAAGCAAGACGCTGTAAAAAGCCCTATTTGAAATGCTGACGTTCACATTTCCCAGCCTCTTTTTCATTCACCTGATTAGTAATGGATATTTTTAAAGATTTCTTAATTATCAAAACTTCAGAAATTCTTAAAAACGCGCAATTCCTATATGTGGGATGGGTCTTTTTGACTTTTTCAGCAAAGATAAGGAAGTTGTTGACCTCTCGGGCCATGAGGGAATTGCCGAAGATGCGAAAACAGATGACAATCAGGACACTGAACAGGCAGAAACCGTTGACGTTTCAAACAGCCCTGACCAAGACCCAAACAATGCAGAGGAAAAAAAGAAAAAGCTTGTCAAGAGAATTGTTGACCTGAGCGATAGAATTGAAGAACTTTCAAGCAAGGTTTACCGCCTGCAGCAGAGGGTTGAGGTTTTGGAGAAAAAACTTGGTTCTAGCACAGGGGCAAAGGACGATTCTGAACAAAGCATGGATTTGGAAAAAGAAATGGAATGAATCACAACAATCTTTTTAACTTATAAAAATTCTTTTCTTGGATGGTTTATGCGATAGATTCCCATGTTCATTTAAGGGATTGGGGCGAACAAGCGCAAGAGACTGTAAAGCATGGGTTGGAGGTTGCGCGGGATTCAGGGGTTCTTGCAGTCTTTGAAATGCCGAATACCAAGCCTTCTTCAATATTCTCAAGAGA
>CAYXIC010000066.1:0-1642 GCA_964465625.1 Candidatus Woesearchaeota archaeon | reverse complement strand
TAAGTCCTGACAACGAAACAACAGTAAGGGACTCGACAAGCCCTGTAAAAGTAGAGATAAACGCGACAACATCATCCGGATTTGATCAAGGAAAGGCAATATGCTATTACTCTGACAGCGGCAACGAGGAAACATACATAAAATTCTTCGAAACAGACTCCTTTGAGCACTTCCAGGATTTGTTCCTCACGGAGGGAAACTACAGTTATTTCATAAAATGCACAGACTTGGGAGGAAACAGCGATTACGAGGAAATAACCTTTAATGTTGAGACAGACACTTCATCGCCAAATGTGGTCAGGGCATACAAGGAAAACAATTTCCTAAAGCTGATAACAGGCGAAGCTGCGGAGTGTGTTTATTCGACATTTGGATGCAATTATGCATTTTCTGAGGGAACGAAAATAACAGCCGTAGACGACAAAAGCCATTTCACAGACTGGACAAGCCAAAAAAACTTTTATGTGAAATGCGAGGATGATTTCGGAAACCAACCTCTGCCGGACCAGTGCAGCATCACGGTAAGGGCGGCGTCAACCCGTTGATTTTTTGCTTATTTAAAACAAAAAACATTTTAAATACAATTCTTTGTTAGTTTTCATAGGCCCCTGTAGCTCAGCCTGGATAGAGCGACTGCCTTCTAGCCGATGGGAAGTTAGCAGTAGGTCGCAGGTTCAAATCCTGTCGGGGGCGTATGCGGAGGTGGCACAGTGGCTACTGCAGTCGGTTGCAGCCCGACTTTTCGTGGGTTCGATTCCCACCCTCCGCTTTTTTCTATATAAAAATTTAAAAGCGAAAAATGATAGAAATTTCCTTAGGTTTCAATAATCAAATAATGAAACGTTTGGGAACTGATCAATATTAACATAGTAGGAGGAATGAAATAAAAAATGAGTTTGGAAGAGATATTTGAAATTAGGGGACTAGCATACAGGGTTGCTACAGGACTTGGCAAAAACCAATACGAAGAATTAGGTTTGGATATTTCAGGGTTTTGTGATTTAATCTATGATTTTAAAAGAGGAAAATTAGAGATTTTTTTAAACGTATATAGTTGGGAAGAAGAAATGGATGTTTGTATTTACTACTCTGAAAAAATGGTTTTTGAATCGTCAGGAACCCACTATTCTTTCAAGGGAGAAAGAAAAGGTGATATTGACATCGAAGGGAACCTTCTTAGCATAACAGTGGAAGGGACAAAAAATGACTATATTGATAGGGAAAACATGAGTTTATGGCTAAAGGAATTAAATGATTTAGAAGAGGAATACTTTTTTTCCAAAGAAGGAGAGAGGGAAATGGAGAGAATTGCCTGGGAAAGGTATTTACATTCTCCAGAAGGAAGATTTGACAGAGAAGGCATAGTTATTGGAATCCCTCCTTCTATCTCTGAACTAAGAGAGATGCCTCTTTTTGAATTTATGTTGGATAATAATAAAATAGGTGAATTAGTAAAACATCCTTTTTTTAAGGAAAGAGTAAGAAGACTTGAAGGTTTTCCAAAATAATATTTACTTCAGCTCAAAACTCTCTAAATCTTCAGCAATTTTCACGTTCTTGAACCGGGATTTTGCGTCGTCCAAGAGACTCTTTAAATCGCTTTCATACCTTTGGCTTATGTGCGTAAGCAGGAGCTTTTTTG
>CAYXIC010000065.1:0-1644 GCA_964465625.1 Candidatus Woesearchaeota archaeon | reverse complement strand
TTGCTTTGAGTTTCTTTTTATTATTTCCCAGACAATGTCCAAGTCAACTTTTGAATAGGCATGAATCATCTTGTCTCTTGTTCCCGCAACCCTGCCCCATGGAACATCCGGGTGTTTTTTTCTGAAGGAATCAGGAATATTTTTAGCGGCTTCCCCAATTATCTCAAGATGTCTTATCACTGCGCTTTGCCGTAGCTTGTCGTTGAAAAATCTTTCCTTGTCCAAACCCTTTGTAAATTCTTCTATATCAGATATGCTTGTCAATATATCCTCAACAAACAATCTTATTTCTCTTTTCATATTATTCTTACCTCGCCCTCCAGAATTCTTTTTTTTAGATAAGGGTGTATGTATTTGTAACTGACCAAATCAACTTTTTTCTTCAGGGTTTTTTCCAGCTCCAAGGCCATTCCGACAAACTCCAAGGCCATTCCATGGGGCGTTTTTACCAAAATATCAACATCACTTCCTTTTTTGTTTTCCCCCCTAGCATAACTGCCAAAAATCCCTGCCTTTTTTACATTGTATTTTTTCAGGACTTCTACTATTTTCGGCTTAATCTTAAGGATTTCCCTATTTGCCTTTTCTTTTCTTACAGCCAACAATTTTTCATCGGCTACGCCTTCTTTTCTCGCGAGTTCCGAATCCGACAAGTTATTGCCTAAATACACTCTTTTCTTTAGGATTTTGTCCTTTTTTCTCACCGACATAACCCTGTAATAATACCTTTCCCCTTAATATTCCTCGCTTCCGTGTAAACCATAACATGCTTTATGACCACATTATTTATAAGTCTTTCTATGTGGACAGAAGAAATCAGAATTGGGCTTTAAGTTGATTGCTTGCTTTAATTTGTGGTTTTTCTATTATTTTCAACTTAACTCATGTTCAAACCAGGGGCAAATCCCCTCCAAGTTGTTCCTCCGTCCGTCGTGACAAATGACAAAACATCAACTCCTGAGGTGGTAAGCGTCGGCGCGCTTCCGTCTGCCCAGTCAACAGACGCCGGCCATGTGACTGTCTGCGAGCCGCCATTGGTAAGTATCAAAGTAAAGCTTCCTGCCTTTCCCGATGCGGGAGGATTGCTGAAGGTAAATGTTGTCGCACTTGTGTCAACTGTTCCCGTCACGACGTTCCCCAATGTCAAGTCAATGTCCTGCGTCCCACCTCCAATTGAGCCAATTACGTTGACACTCTCGGAATAATTTTTCAGCTCTGCATTTGTCACAATTCCAAACGCGCTTGCCAATGGAATTTTCGCAAACAGGCTCAAGGAAACTGCCGCGATAGTTCCCAAAAAACCAGCCTTGATAAAGTCCCTTCTGCCTATGTCAAATTTTTCTTTCTTTTTTTCTGCTTTTTTATTTTCAGTGTCTTTTTTCCCGGATTTTCTAAATAGCATCATTCCTCCTTTTTCCCAACATTATTTTGTTATCCATATATTTAAAATTTTGTTCATTTACCTCGCCCTTGCCTGCGTAATTCCTACACCGCCAAACGGGTTTTCTGCGAATGCGGCGAAGACATAGGTGCCACTTGAAGTGTTGAGACTGGCATCTGTACTTCTTATTTTAAAGCCGTTGCTTGTGATATCCAAAAAATCAGTCGTAATCTCCGCAGCCGTTGTGTCTGCGTAGAGAGCGT
>CAYXIC010000064.1:0-1677 GCA_964465625.1 Candidatus Woesearchaeota archaeon | reverse complement strand
AGGTTTTCAACAATCCCTCAAGGGACGAAAGCGAGGGCGAAACCCTTAGAGTTTTATTCAAAATAAAAAGAAAGGGTAGATGCAATCCAAAGTGCCACATGTGAATTATAACTTTGCTTTTCTTCCCTGCTTCCAATACAAATCAAATATTAGTTTCATTCCTTGTGAAAATTCCTTGTTTTTTATTATTACGCCAACTAATTCTCCTTCAACAGTGTAAATAGCCACTTTTCCTCCATAAATAAATATCATGCACGGAAAATCCCTTAAAGAATTGTTAAACCTCATTTCTGTAATTTTTTTGTATGCTGGTTTATGAAAATTTTCCTCGTCATAGGAATCAATGACAACCTTTGCGGGAATTTTTTTTGACATTCTTAAAACCCTGAAGTGTTCTGGCAAATGCTCAAGTATCTTCACGGATTTTGAATAAGAGCCGAAATAATATGTTTCCTGTCTTTCATTGAAAACATCTGCAAGAATGGTTGAAATGCCCTTGAATCCTTCATAAATCTCTACGCTTGAGGATTCCTTTATTTCTTTCTTTAAAGACTCAAGTTCGGGGAGCACCGACAGAAGAATTTCTTTTTTTTGGTTTATATTATCCACAAGTTTTTCCGGATTAACAGCCTCAAAATAAGTTACATGGCCTTTAACGATTTTTGACACAAGCCCCTTTACATAAAGATAATTTAAAGTATTATAGATGGTTGTTCTTGGAAGGTCAATTCTCTTGGCCAATTCTTGGAGATTTGCATTTCCTAAAGGCAAGAGGGCAAGATATACTTTTATTTCCTTATCGGTTAACCCGAATTCCCTTAGTGCGAATTGCTTATCCATACTATAACCATAATTTGCCTTTATTTAAACCCTATTATTGCCGTCCATTTTGGTGGACTATTTATTATAAGGGGCTTTTCTTTAGTAAAATTAACTAAATATACAGGAGGAAAAATGAACAAAACAAAAAGAAACCTTGCATTGATTGCTGGAGCAGTAGCCGTGGCAGGAACTATCTTAAGCGGAAGTATTTCCCTAAAGAACAAAGACCAAGAAATTGGTAATTTGAAAAACAAGGTAGAAATAGCTCAGTCGCAAAGAGACAGTTACAGAAAGATGATTCTGTATGGAAATCCTGAGGGTTGGCAACTTGACGGAGACGGTCTTGGAAGCGTGTATCACAGCAGGATGAATGGCGATGGATTGGGCCATGTATGGAAAGAGTATCTGTATTAATTTTACAAAGCCCATAAAAAAAGAAAACCCTTAAAAACCGCATTTATCTGTGATTATCGTAAGCCAGGCAGCCAACTTCGGGACTTGCTTTTGAATAAGCAAATTTCGCAACAAATCGAAATTAGTTCTGAGGAAGGTCCGCCCACCAAATTAAAGGCCGCCGTCGAAAGACGGGCATTGCGAAGTGCAGCTCTATGATGAAATCGCAAGATTGCGTCGTAGCAAGAATCCTGGGATTCTTGACTGGTACAGAAACGCCACAGCCCTCGCCGAACTATGAAGCTTGCGCGGAGTTTAGACGCGGGGGATTTGATGAAACGGGCATCTCGGCCGGTGCAACCCTTTAAGGGGCTTAGTGGAATGTTGGCAGGTTCGGTCTGCATTTGACGGCGAACCACAGAAGGCGGCCTATCCTGGCTTACACCCAACATATTTAAAAAA
>CAYXIC010000063.1:0-1694 GCA_964465625.1 Candidatus Woesearchaeota archaeon | reverse complement strand
TTGCCATAAATATTTATGTGTTGGCACATATTTAAGGCTTTTGGTTTTAAAATTTGCCGTGCTAAAGATATTTGCCCATGTCTTGACACATTTCTTGAAGCGCTTTTAAAGGGTCTTCTGCTTTTGTAGCAGCACCGCCAATTATCAGGATTGAATTTTTGCAGTCCCTTACAGCCAATCCAGGTGTGTACAATTGCTTTTGCCCGCTGCCCTTAAGACCTTCCCACTCAATTCCTGGTGTCACATACAAGAAATCAGAACCAAACTCTTCCTCAAGAGCTCCTGCCTTGTTTGCAGGGCAGACAACGCCAGCCAAACCCCATTTTCTTGCCAATTCTGTCCTCTTTCTAACAAGGTCGTTGTATTTTATTCCCAAACCCTGCGCTTCCAAATCAGAATCGTCCAAGCTTGTCAATTCAGTTACGCCAATGACTAAAGGAGTTTTTTCCATTGCAGAATAATTGTTTTTGGTTCTGGAGCCCTCTAACGCCTTTCTGCACATCTCCTCTCCTCCAGAAACATGAACATTGAACATGTAAACTCCAGGAACGCAAAGCCCTCTTGATGACTGATAAACCGTGTTTGGTGTGTCATGCAGTTTCAAGTCTGCAAATGTAGCAATATCCAAATCATAAAATTTTTCGAATATGTCTACTCCTTCCCTACCAGCCATTATGTGGAGTTCTTTCCCAATCTTCACCCCGCCGATGTATCCCTTTATTCCTCCAGCAAAATTAACAGATTCGTCAACAGAAGAAAAGTTATCCAATGCGATAAAAATTCTTGATCTTGCCACTTCATATATCTTTTTCCGTGTTGGTTCAGATTCCAAAACCATCATAAAAACATAAACTCTTCGTTTAAATAAATTTATTAATGCGAAAGCATATTTTGGAAAATGGAGGAAGTACTGAGGTTTTTTATAGGCATTGTTGTGCTATTGCTGGCTTTTCCGATTGGCGATTACCTTGCAAGGCTGACAAAGGAGGAACTTAAACAAGGCAGGAGATGGTTTAATCTGATAGTTATTGTTAGTCTGATTGGGGCTTTTCTTAGCCTGATTATGAGAAACGACTACCTGTTATTTACCTTTTTATTCATCGCAATTGTAACAAGCAGAAGTTTGAAAAGAAATTAGATTTGATTAAGCCCACAATGAAAGAATCACAGACATGACTTCCACATTAACGAGCCAGTAAATCACATTAAGAAAGTATAGCTGCAATGGCTTGCCTTCCCACAATATGCTGCCGACCATGACTGCTGCGAAAAATCCAAGCCAAACCCAAAACCCTGTAATCAGCGCCGATGTGATCGCCATCCCATCCACGAGAACGGCAAGCACGTATGCCGTGACAATTCCTGCTATGAAATTTATAAGATACAGCTTGCCCATGCCTTTTTGCTTGGCCTTGTTAATATCCTTGCTGGAAAGTCCCATAAGTTTTATCCATTGTTTTCCAAACAAAGGCCCGTACCAAAGAAATCCGATTACCATGGCTGCAACAGCCGCGGCCAAAACCGCAATCAGATTGATGGTTCCAAGATGCACCATATTTGAAATAAGAAACATCGATTTATAAAGTTTAATAAATGAAGAAAATTCCTGTTTTTATGCTATATTTGATTGGTTTGGGGTTGAACGAAAAGGGATACTCAAGGGAGGCATACGATGCGATAAGGGAAGCGGACGA
>CAYXIC010000062.1:0-1702 GCA_964465625.1 Candidatus Woesearchaeota archaeon | reverse complement strand
TGTATCTTGTCCTTTTCAACGTTTATTCCGTACCTCACCGTGCAGGGAGGCGCGTTTTCTGGAATAAGGAACCTAACAAACTCCGGATCCTGCATGCTGCTTCCCGGGGGTATGTCTATGCTTCCGGTTCTTCCCACCTGTATCCAGCTTTCCGCTTCGTTGGTGTTTATATTGCACTTCGTCCTTATGTCAGGGTCGTTGACAAAAACCTCGTAAGTGAACTTTCCCTCAGTTGTTTCAACGTTCCTTATCGAGAACGCAAATCCCAAATAGTCCTGGTTGCCTTTCTTTATTATTATCTGCCTTGTAGGAGGATAAATGACAATTTTTCTTGTGTTGTCTTCTGAAAATAACTTGTTTATCTCGTTTTTTACACTTTGGTCAATGCTGTTCACGTTCTCTATTGCTCCGGAGAAAATCGTCCTAATTAAAACAAGCCCGAGAATAAGGACAGTCATCAGCAAAACAATTGTGACTATTGTTCCCACAGACATCTCCAAGGCCGCTTTTTTGTTTTTTGGGAAAGGCATTTTTATCCAAGGGAATTTATTTGCAACTGCTGGTCAATTATGGGTATCAGAATTTTGACAAGGAGAATCATCCAGACAATGTTTGCTATAAATCCAAGGACGTTCAGAACTATCCCCGATCTGCCAAGCTTCGTGGGTTTTCTTCTTTGCTGCACGACGCAGAAAACAAAGCCCACTATGGAGGTCATGATTCCCAAAATGGGCGAGAAAACAACAAGCACGAGGCTCACGACGCCCAAAGTGAACCCAGACACACCGAGACTTTCACCTTCTTTTTTCCCAGTTGAGGGAACGCTCTTTTTCACCATGATATTTAATTCATGCGAAACTTGTTTATAAAAGTTTTGAATTCACAAAATATTTAATGAGGAATTTTTTACATTATTGATGGAAATCCTTCAGCAGGTTATTCTCGGGATAATACAGGGCATAACGGAGTGGATTCCGATAAGCTCGGAGGGCGCGCTTTTGCTTGTCAGCTCGAATTTCTTTGGGCATGTTGACATTGAATTGTTCCTGAGGCAGGCGCTTCTTTTGCACTTGGGGACGTTTTTTGCAGCGCTTATATACTTTAGGAAAGAGATAAAGGAACTTCTTTCAGGAATAAGGAATTACCGCTATTCCGATCCGGAAACGAAAAAGACCATTGATTTTCTGTTCATCGCAACAGTCATATCCGGAATACTCGGACTGGCAATTCTGAATTTTCTCAATTTGATAAACATTGACAAATTTCCCCTGACAAGCGCCTGGATAAACATCTCTCTTGGAACGCTCCTTTTGGTTACAGGGTTTATGCAATTAAAGGCGAGCAGGGCCGGATACAAAAAGGAATATCACTTGAGCAACAAGGACGGGGTTCTTCTGGGGGTTGTGCAGGGCTTTTCCGTCCTGCCCGGACTGTCAAGAAGCGGTTTGACAATATCGGCATTCCTCTTTAGGAATTTTGACGAGACAGCGGCGCTGAGATTAAGTTTCATAATGAGCCTTCCCATCGTGCTTCTCGGAAATATTTTGTTGAACTTTAGGGATTTTGTGTTTGTAAGGGAAATGCTTCTCGGCGTTGTCGCGGCATTTGTCTTTGGAATGCTGACAATTCATCTTTTCATGGAATTCTCAAAAAAAGTCAGGTTTGGCGTTTTCGTAATCACCTTCGGGCTTTTGGTCATTGT
>CAYXIC010000061.1:0-1791 GCA_964465625.1 Candidatus Woesearchaeota archaeon | reverse complement strand
CTTATCGTTCTGGAAATGATGGTTACTTCCAGGAAGCCATAAACAGGGCAATGACAGAAGGCCCATCTTTGGGGATATATGTAAGCGCATCAATTGACAATAGTCTGTTCAATAAAGGCAACAAAAATAAGGCTGAATATTAAAATGAAAAAACAAATTGTGTTAGACAATGAGCTTGACAGGAAGTATTTAGGCCAACTTTGCGAGATAGATTGGACTGCATTTAAATTAGAGCCAACAGCTCAAGCAGTTGAATGGGCAGAAGAAAATCCATGGATGTATCACGTTCTTAGGAGAGGGGATGATGTTTTAGGTTATACTCTTGTAATGCCTCTTAAAAAAAGGGCTTATGATGCAATGAAGCAAGGTAGAATATTTGAGGACGAGCTAGAGCTTAGAGATATAGATAATAATAACCCAAAAGGACTTTACATAGGTTCAATAGCTGCATCGCCAAAGGTAAGATTCAATAAACATCCTTTTGTAACGGGAACATTGTGCGGGGTATTGGGAGGACAGTTGGGAAGGTCTTCAAGAGAGGTAATTGCAATTCCATTTACAAAAACAGGACAAAAATTGGCAGAAATGCTGAAAATGCGTCCAATAGATTCAGAATTGGATATACAAGGTGTTGGAGGATATTCTCCAAGGGTTTTTGTTAAACAACCTTACGAAAGAAGAACTCCATTAAACATTGGTAGTTAAAAATGGGAAAAATAAGATTTAAGGAGAGAGATATTACTCAGTTATTGCCTGTAACTGTAAAAGATTCGGAGTTTCCAGCTTATACTGATCTACAATGGAAGGATGTGGGGCGCGGATATGAAAGAGTAGAACTAGATTATAATCAGTTAGAATTTGAACGTGGAAGAGAGCCACTTTTTAGAGACTTTTCTTCCGCAACTCCAACTCCAGCGTTACCGGATGCTTTTGTAAGACTTTACAGGCAGCGATTTAATACTGAGCCGACAGTAAGGGAAATATCGAGGCAGGTTATGGATAACGAGGTTATAATTCAGGATGGTTACAAACAACATGTAGTTATGGGATTAGATACCAACAAAAAATACTTTTATTTTATATATGACAAATCTGACAAGAAAATGATAAGGTTTGTCGATGACTTTATTTGTAGGTTAATAGACAACTAATTAGAAACAAAAAGCCTTATTAATTCCTGATTTTTACACTTATTATGGCAAAACAAATTAAGAAAACAAAAATACTTGCAATTGGGGATGTGCACGGAGACGAAAGGCTGATAAAAAAGGCCGTGGAAAGGTCTGAAAGGGAAAACGTTGACATAGTCATTCTTACAGGAGACATAACCTTTGCAAACAACCCTGTGAAAAACATTGTTGGCCCTTTCATACAAGCCAGAAAGCAGGTTCTTCTAATTCCTGGAAACCACGACGGCATTGAAACGATTGACTTTCTCGCGGATTACTATTCAGACACGAAAAGCATCCACGGACACTACTTCATAAAAGACAGTGTAGGGATATTTGGCGCAGGGGGTGCTGATTTCGGCATAAACCAAATAAACGACAAGGAAATCCTTGAGCTTTTGGAAAAAGGCCACGACAAGGTAAAACACCTGGAGAAAAAGATAATGGTCACCCACATGCATCCTCAAGGCACAAAGTCAGAATTTTCAGGTTTTGAGGGCTCTGAAGCCGTGAGAAAAGCCATTGAAAAGTTCCAGCCAGACATAGCGTTGTTCTCACATATCCACGAAGCTTCCGGAACAGAGGACAAAATAGGCAAAACCCGCGCTGTTAACGTCAGCAG
>CAYXIC010000060.1:0-1840 GCA_964465625.1 Candidatus Woesearchaeota archaeon | reverse complement strand
AATCAGATGAATTAAGAAACAAGATTAATAAGCTTGGTTTTGATATTGAAGACACCGAAAGAGGGTATTTGCTGAAAAAAAGATAAAATGTCATTTCAATATATTTGGAAAAATAAAGAAGCAAATTTTGGTAAACCATTAAAAAAACAGGTAAAGGGGGGAACCCATATAACTTGCGAAATAATTTTAAAAAAAGATAATAAATATATTGCTTTAAGAAGACAAAGTATTCCGGGACATGGGTCTCCTCCAAATATAAAAAATCATCCTAACGGATTATTGTTTTTCTGCCATAATCTCATAAGATACGGAGAGTCTTTAGAAAAATGTGTGAAAAGGATTGTAAAAGAGCAAACAGGGGTTAATGTTAAAAAAACTAAAGTTATTTACATTGATTCTGGTTTACAAAGTAAGGATAAACAATGGGCCCTTACCCCACACATGGTGGCTGAATTAGAAAAAATTCCGAAAAAAGGAAAATATGGAAATGAGATTAAAGAAGTTATATCATTTACTAAAAACAACATTCCGAATGATTTTGCATGGTGGAGTAAGAAAGACCTTAAACAATTTTTAAAGGAGTTCGATTAAAAATGTCAAAAAAAATAGAGTGGTACCATAATTTCATAGACAAAAATTACAAGCCAGGGAAAACAGACTTGAGGGTTTTGTTCTACTTTGAGCCTGCGAAAAAGGAAACCAAGGACGACGCCATTGGAAGAATTGCCTCGGAAAGCTCCACGGGAACGTGGACCACGCTGTTCAAAATTCCAAAAAGAATGAAAAGCCTCATGGCAACAGCCTACAAAATAGAAGGAAACCATGTTCATGTTGCCTATCCCCTTGATTTGTGGGAAAAAAACAACGTTCCGCAACTTCTCAGCGGAATCGCGGGAAACATATTCGGAATGAAGGCCCTCGACAATTTAAGGCTTGTTGACGTTTCCCTGCCAAAAGAGTACATAAGGTATTACAAAGGGCCAACGCTAGGAATTCAGGGATTAAGAAAATATTTCAAAGTTTATGACAGGCCCTTGACAGGAGCTGTTCCAAAGCCAAAGGTGGGCTTTAGTTCAGAGGAGCACGCCAAAATAGGGTTTGAAACCTGGCTCGGGGGATTTGACCTTGTCAAGGACGATGAAAATCTTACAGGACAAAGCTTCAACAATTTCTACAAGAGGGTCAAATTGATGGCAAAGCTAAGGGACAAAGCAGAGAAGATTACAGGAGAGGTAAAGGATGCATTGTTAAACATCACATCGGAAACAAAAGAGATGGAAAAACGCGCCAAATTCCTGCATAACCATGGATGGAAATATGCCATGATTGACGTGGTGACTTGCGGAACCGCTGCTGTTCAAACGCTGAGGGAAACACTGGGAGATTACAGGATGGCAATTCACGCCCATAGGGCAATGCATGCCTCGTTTGATAGAAATCCGAAACACGGGATTTCAATGCAGTTTCTTGCAAAAATCATGAGGCTCATAGGAGTGGAGCAGATACATTCCGGAACAGGGGTTGGAAAACTGGTCGGCACAAGAGATGAGGTAAGGGCTATTGCGGATGTTTTGAGGGAAAAAAAAGTCATGGCAAGAAAAGGGCTTTTGCTCGAGCAAGACTGGAATGGGATAAGGCCTTCTTTTCCGGTTTCTTCCGGAGGGTTGCATCCAGGGCTGATTCCCGACGAGCTTGAAATTTACGGAAAAGACGTCGTGCTTTTGGTCAGCGGCGGAATTCATGGCCATCCACGCGGAACAAGAGCAGGGGCAATGGCTGCAATGCAGGCCATTCAGGCAGTAAGGGAAAAAACCTCCATTGAGGAATATGCAAAGACGCA
>CAYXIC010000059.1:0-1854 GCA_964465625.1 Candidatus Woesearchaeota archaeon | reverse complement strand
TGAACAAAAAGCTTGACGACGAATTGGCAAGCCAGTACTTTTTCAGGATTATTCCCTTTCCGCACCACATCCAAAGGGAGAACAAAATGATTACCGGTGCCGGTGCAGACAGGATGCAGACAGGAATGCAGCTCTCGTTCGGAAGGGCGTCGGGAAAAGCAGCGGTAATGAAGCCAAATTCAAGGCTGTTTTTCGTCGCTGTTCAAACCCCGAAAGCAGTCCAGTATGTCAGGCATGTTCTCGACCAGATAAGGCCGAAGCTTCCCTGCAGGACAAGAGTGATAACAGAGATTGTGAATGCTTCGAAAATCCAGTAAGTAGATACCACTTCTAAGTAACACCAATATAGAAAGATTTATATACTAGTTTTTCTCTGAAAAATTAAGATAAAATGGATTTAGGAAATTTAACTGGTGGTGGAAGTAAAGGAGAATTGATGGTTGTTCCTCAGCCAAAAAAATCATTTAAAGATAAGCATGATTATAGCTCTATGTTGAATAGAGGCATTGAAGCATTAGAATCAGGATTAAATTACCTTATCAAGAATAGATGGGTTCTTCCAACTCTTGCAACTGTTGCAGCGGGAGCAGTTGTTTTTGGGATATGGAAAGCAGATAGGATAGAAAAAATAAACAAAGAATTCGATAGAGCTTACCAAACAGCATTGATAAGCCATGGAGATGCCAATGGTGACGGAGAAATTTCTTATTCTGAAAGAAAGGCATTTGATAGGGGTTTATTTGAAGGACAGGAAGGAGTAGTCTTTGTGAATGATGGTTGGCCACAATGTTTTAGAAATATTTGTGGACCAGTGTACACCGGCACAAATGAAAGAGTTCCAAAAAACACAGTTACTAATATCATAAAAAATAAATATAAAATCAAATAAAAATGGCATACATGAAAAGCGCGGTGAACGACAACGGAGCTGAGGAAGGATATCCTGAATTCATTTACAAGCCGATAAATCCCAATCAAGGCTACGACAGAAAGATGTTTGTTGACGCATTTGATGACTTTTCCGATTTGAGCAGCTATCTTGAAAAACTTGTAAAAGACCCAAGAGACCTTGATACCCTTGCAGACCTTGGAGGATTGCTGTATCAAAGACCTGATATTTTTGTAAAGGCCGACGACCCCTTGCTGGCAAGAAAAGAGGCTAAATATTATCATTCTAAAAGCATCAGGGCAATGGAAAAGTACGTGCAAAATAATTTTGAGACTCTCCTCGGCAAATGTGATGATAAAGGCCTTGAAGGGTATGTTATCAGCACCCCAATTTACAAGACAACTGAGGGAAGGGGCCAAAAAGACCACAATGAATTTGTTGATAGACTAAATTCTTTCAGGAAAATAACCGAGATAGCAAGGGAAGGAAATCCCGAGCAGGTAAGGGAGTACATTGCCAAAAAAATTAGCAAGGCTCCTGAATGGCTACAGGAATTGATTGCCGGCTCAATGGAAAACCAGGAATATGCAAAAATCATGTTTGGGGCTTTTGCCGAAAGGGATCAAAAAAAATTCTTCGAGATGCTGAGAGACAAGAAGGGAAAGACAAGAAGAGGTTTCTTGGAAAATGTCGTAAGAGATAGTTTGGGGGAAGCATATAAGCAGCTTGGCAAGGAAACAAATCTCAAGGATGCGAAGGACATAAGGGAAAAAGTCATAAGACCTGCTTACATAAACCTTGCGGGAATAGCCCATCAAGGCGAAAAGGCTAAGGAGAAAGTTGATAGGGATTCAAGCAGGGAAAGAAGAAAGAAATTAAGAAAAGAATTGGGAATGGCTGCTTAAGATGACGGAAGAAAAGTTCACAGGAGATGTAACAGATACTAAATCTTTTGATAAGAATAA
>CAYXIC010000058.1:0-2103 GCA_964465625.1 Candidatus Woesearchaeota archaeon | reverse complement strand
GAGGCAGAAAGAGCAATGCTAAACTTTGCTTTTAATAAACTAAAATTGAACAAAATATATGGAGATGCGATTGTTGAGAACAATATCTCAAATAAGTTATTTAAAAAATTTGGGTTCAGGAAAATTGGTGTGAAGAGAGAGGACATAATAAAGAAAGGAAGGAAAAAAGATTGCTATGCTTGGGAATTATTAAAAAAAGGTTATAAAAAATGAACCAAAGAAGAATTTTCAGCCTTGTGCTGATATACTTGTCAATAATTATCACTTTTTCCAATGTAATCATAACCGGCGCTGTAGTTGGTTCTGGCTTGTCAAATCTGATGGGTTTCTTGGCGCTGGTTTTTTTCGTTGTTGGAGTTTTTTTGATGGTTTTAAGACCTTCTAGAGCAATTAGAACATCAGGAATTGAAAACAGGGTTGTAGGTTCTAGGGTAAAAAAGGATCCGTTGTTATTACGTGCAGCACAAAGTTTGGGAAATAAGGCTTCCAGAGATGTAAATCATCTTATTGAAGAATTGAATAGAGGACATGTAAATGCGGGTGCAGGAACAAAAACAATTCTTCCAGGTGTTTATGAAATGAGAATGGTTGGCCCACTGGCAGGAAGATTATATTTTAGGAACATAGGTAGTTTTACAGACCCAAAGTACGAAATTTTAGGGTATTCTGACAAAGACTCACAAAAAAGTGTTATAGCTCGCTTAAGAAAATTGTATTAGTAATTCATTCAAAAAATTCTTCAAAATTTCTTTTTTCAATTATGTCTTTTAGAGTTTTCCTGACTGTTTTGTCATCAATTCTTCTAACAATAACCATCTTTCTGGCACCAAAATAACTTCCATCAGAATTCTCCCCAGTTTCCAAGTAATATTTCATTCTGCCGTCAATGAATCTTGTTGTAGTTACAGAACCCCTATACACCTTTCTATCGCCTTCCAAAGTAACTTCTATATCTACTAAATCATCTTCAGGGTTTATTTTTTCAACATATGGATGGACAAATCTGTAATGAAAATCTTGGTCTGATTCGTCTTTTAATTTTACTACATTTCTCATAAAAACCAGCATTTTCCCTTGTTTATAAGGCTTATGAATTTCAATAAAAAGGCAAGATATTGATCTTTTCTTCTTGTGCCAGAAAGAATATCTTCATCTTCTTAATTGTTTATCTCCAGGGAAGATATTAAAATCACCATCTTCAAAAATATGGATTGGTAGCCAACCAGTAGAAAGTGGTAGAGTTTTAAGAAGAAACATCTCAAATATACCTGAAAATTGTTTGGGTTATTTTTATCTCAAACCTTGAAAAACAGCCAGCTTTTCTCTGGTTTATTTCCGTAGTGTGTTTTCACGAGAACGTAATGTCCTTTTAGCTTTTTTCCACTGATGATAACCTCAATCTTTTTGCTATCTTTGTTTTTCAGTACGTAGGTTCCCTTGTCCCATATCTCAACTTTTCCTCCGCCGTATTCTCCCTTAGGAATTGTTCCGTAGAATTTTTCATAGCCGATAGGGTGGTCTTCTGTCATCACTGCAAGCCTTTTGATACCTTTTGTTTTTGGCGGCTCTTTTGGTATTGCCCAGCTTTTCAATACGCCGTCCATTTCCAGTCTCAAGTCATGATGCAGGTTTCTTGCGTGGTGTCTTTGAACTACATAAATAAGTTTTTTACTTTTCTTTTTCGTGTCTACCGGCGTCCGAGGCCTTGGCTCTTTTGTCTTTGAGAAGTTTCTTTTTTTGTTGTATTCCTTAAGAGGCATTTTACTTCTTCGCCTTTTCAGGTTTAAGTTTTGCAATCCACAATGTCACAAAAACAGCAAAAACAGTTATTATGATTGCGTAGGCAAACATTGCGGGAAGGCTGTTTGTTTGAGGAAGTAAATCCCTGAACAATTGCTGTATTGCACTGTTCCAAGCTAAGGCAGATACAAATGCAAACGCCCCCGTCACAAGGATTGCAAATTTTTCAATTACCTCTTTTTTCATTCTTCTCTAAAAGAAATTTGTCTTTTATAGTTTTTGCTAGCTCAAAGCGGCGGCGGTTCCACGTTCTCCCCGCAGTCCGTGCAGAACTTGTCCTCCGGAACAACGCCCTTTTCGCAC
>CAYXIC010000057.1:0-2163 GCA_964465625.1 Candidatus Woesearchaeota archaeon | reverse complement strand
TAATATCCTTGTTCAACCTTTACATTGCATTGGTGAATTGGGATTCGTACAAACCCTTGCTGAGAATGAGGAATTAGGAATTATTGCGCCCGGCAGCGGCTCGCTTATTGGTATGATTGTTAACTGACTAAAATCTGTTTTGGTTTGCATAATCTGCCTGCAAATAAACAAATGATTTTTATATTATCATAAGAACATACAAAAGAGCTAAAACTAAATTGCAGGTCTGAAGGTTTATAGACAATCAACATATAAAACATACAATTTTTATAGATAATTCTTATTAAAAAACAAATGGAAATATCAAATATTATCTTGATTTTCATTATCTTGATATTGGGCATTTTCATAGGCTATTTTCTCGGTAATAAAATAGCGACCATCAGAAGGGATAATTATTGGGAAACGCAAATTCCAGAGCACAGGAAAGACGCGATAATGAAATCCCGCGCTGTTCTTTCGGGACAGTTCTCGGAACAATTGGCGCCTTATCTGCCAGATTTCAATTTCAAGCCAACAGAAGTTCGCTTTTTGGGAAAGCCTGTTGACTTCATAGCCTTTCGCGGTTTGGACGACAAAAACGTCGAAGAAGTTGTTTTTGTAGAGGTTAAAACTGGCAAAAGTCAGATAAGCAAGACTGAAAAATCATTGAAAGAGGCAATAAAAAAGAAAAAGGTAAGGTTTGAGGAGTATCGTGTTGACGAGGGGTTGACGAGGGAAGATGGTTAATCTTAAAGATCAAACCTTGAAAAACAGCCAGCTTTTCTCCGGCTTGCTTCCATAACTTGTTTTGACAAGAACATAATGTCCTTTTAGCTTTTTTCCGCTGATGATGACCTCAATCTTTTTGTTGTCTTTGTTTTTTAGTTCGTAAGTTCCCTTGTCCCATATCTCAACTTTTCCTCCGCCGTATTCTCCCTTTGGAATTGTTCCGTGGAATTTTTCATAGCCGATAGGGTGGTCTTCTGTCATTACTGCAAGCCTTTTGATACCTTTTGTTTTTGGCGGCTCTTTCGGTATCGCCCAAGATTTCAAAACACCGTCCATTTCCAATCTCAGGTCATGGTGCAGGTTCCTTGCGTGGTGCTTTTGAATGACGTAGATTGGTTTTTTTCCGGCAGACTTTTTTATTTTCCCTTTCGGTTCGCTGGTTTTGGAAAAATTTCTTTTCTTCCGGTACATTGCAAGAGGCATAATAACAAAGATTAACGGAATTATATAAATCTACTTTCTCTGGCTGGTTTTTGCACAATTAAAGCGGCGGCGGTTCCATGTTTTCCCCGCAGTCGGTGCAGAACTTGTCTTCCGGAAAAACACCCTTTCCGCACTTCGGGCATTTTGCAGGCTTTACCCAGACCTTTGTTCCGCATTCGGGGCAGAATTTCGGCGGGCTGTCCGAATCAAGGACAAGATTGCATTTTCTGCAGTTTATGGCGATTTTCTTCTTTTCTATGACTGTCTTGTACCCTGCCTTGCCTGAAACAACCTTCGAGAAAATGTTCGCAAACTCGTCAGACCTTTGGAGGTTTTCCTGCGATTTTTGCCTGTCATATATCTCGCCCATCGGATTTTAAGAAATTCGGAATTTAAAAATTTATCAAAAATCCCGCGAAACATTTATAAATTAAAATTTTCATAGGTTTTAGTTTTGAAAATGATTACCTTAATTCAAAAACATATCTTTAACGTTAAGGTATGAGGCATGTAAGCATAATTGTAGTTGTGTAAAAATAATATTTTTACTAAGCCAATAGTAGGAGAAGTGTGAAGTGGTTTCTTTCTTACAAAACAAGAAACTGCGCAATGGAAATCTCTGTCGCGGTTTTTAAATCGTCGACGGCGAATTTATGATATTGTTTAAATCCAGTTGATCCTGCTGGCGGCTGCGGCTCTCTGGCTTGCGCTTAGACATGCAAGTTGCTTTCCTTCAATGGAGAGAGCGAACTGCTCAGTAACACGTAGCTAATCTGCCCTTGGGTCAGGGATAGCCTCGGGAAACTGAGGGTAATACCTGATAGGGGATTTTCCCTGGAATGAATTATCCCTCAAACTCGCGCCCAAGGATGAGGCTGCGGCGGATTAGGTTGTTGGCGGTGTAATAGACCACCAAGCCGAAGATCCGTAAGGGCTCTTAGCGGAGAGGCCCTGAGAGGGAATCTGAGA
>CAYXIC010000056.1:0-2264 GCA_964465625.1 Candidatus Woesearchaeota archaeon | reverse complement strand
GGACGAGATTTTGAGGATTGGGATTGTTTGATATTATTTTCAGTTTAGGCCGGCATTTTGATATTTATTAACAGCCATTATCGTAAAAACCAAATTTTTATATTCTTATCCATAAGCGAACGAAGTGAGCGATACTAACAAAAACCTATAAACTCTTTTCCTTTCCCTAATTTATGAACGAGAAAATCAAGTCATTCATAGGAGTTTTGATAATTCTCGCATTATTCTTGATTTCATCCTACATTGTAAGAAACAATATTGATTACATAAAAAGCCTCATAGGTGACGGTTTTTATGGGATTTTTATATATTTTCTGATAATAATAATTGCAATAGTCATAGCTCCGATAAGCATGACTCCCCTGATACCTTTGGCTTCAGGATTGTGGGGTTGGTTCAATGCGGCAATTATCCATGTAACAGGCTGGTTTATTGGGTCAATAATAGTTTTCATTCTTTGCAGAGCCTATGGTGTTGACTTGATAAGGAGGTTTGTTTCCTTGAAAGAAATAAGAAAGTTTGAGTCAAAAATTCCAAGAGGAGAGTATTTCCTTGACATAGTGTTGTTGAGGATGATTGTCCCCGTTGACCTTTTAAGCTACGCCCTCGGGCTTTTCAGTAAAGTCAATTTCAGGACCTACGCGCTTGCAACCTTCATAGGCATTATGCCGTTTGCATTTGTCTTTTCCTATCTTGGAACCATCTCATTGAAGTACCAAATTATCGGATTTGTGGTTATAGCATTTGTCATTGGCTTGGTTCACGAATTGAGGAAGAAGAAATAACCGCGTTTACGTCCTTTAGCATCATTTTCAGGTTTTCCTTGGACATGCCGTGTATTTTTGCGCCGTTTTCAATGGTGTCAAATTGCGAGAAATGACAGCCAACGCAATGCAATCCATAGCCTAAAAGTATGGGGATTATCTCAGGGTGCTTTTCAATTGCGTCCATTATCGGGCTTTCCTTTGTTATCTTTGAGATTACCATTTGTTGTAAAATTGAACGGATTTTATTATTATACCTATCACTATACCTATTGCTATAATATCCTGGACAGACAGAAATTTCTCGAGCATCTTATTTTTCTGATTTTAGCGTATTTATTATTTGCTCAGCGTGATTTGAAGTGTCAACCTTGTCAATCACGTGCTTTATCCTGCCGTTCTCAATTATAAATGTTGTCCTGATTATTCCCATGTAAGTTCTTCCCATGAACTTTTTTTGCCCATAGACGCCGTATTTCTTGGCAAGTTTGTTATCTGTGTCAACAAGAAGTTCAAAAGGTAGCTTGTATTTTTCAGTGAATTTTTTGTGGCTTTCCACGCTGTCTCCACTGACGCCAAGAACTTCAATATCCCTTCTCTTTAGTTCTTTATAACCGTCCCTTAGCGAACAAGCCTCTTTTGTGCAGCCAGGCGTGTCATCCTTAGGGTAAAAATAAAGAACAAGGGTTTTGCCTTTGTAATCTTTTAAACTTCTTAATTTCCCAAACGTGTTTTTCAATTCGAAATTTGGTGCTTTATCCCCTATTTTTAGTTTCATTTTAGAAAAATTACTGACTTAATGCCTTTTTATAATTCTCATTAACTTTCTCCCAGTTGATTACATTGATGAACGCGTTGACATACTCTGGGCGACGGTTTTGGTATTTTATGTAGTATGCGTGTTCCCAAACATCAATCACCAGCAGAGGAATTTTTCCATAAGATATCGGTGATTCCTGGTCGTGGGTTTGCATGATTTCAAGCTTTTTTCCTTTTGGATTGAGCACAAGCCATGCCCATCCGGAGCCAAACTGCGTAACCGCCGCGAGCTTGAATTTTTCCACAAACTGCTCGTAACTTTGGAACTCTTTTTTTATCGCATTTAGAATTTCACCATTTGGTTTTGTGTCTTTTTTCAGGACTGTCCAGAAGAACGAGTGGTTGAAATGTCCGCCGCCGTGATTTTTGACAGCTGTTCTTATTTTTTCCGAAACAGAATTTATGCTTTTTAGCAGTTCTTCAACGCTTTTGTCTTGAAGTTCCTTGTTTCCTTCAAGCGCCTTGTTCAAATTGTCAACATATGCTTTATGATGAAAGTCGTGGTGGATTACCATTGTTTCCTTGTCTATGTAAGGTTCCAAGGAATCGTATGCATATCCTAATGGCGGGAGTTCGTGGGGCATTATGCTCTTCCTCCTTGTGTCAAGTATAATCTTCTTTGGTGGTTTGTCGGATTAGACCTTAATCTCGCCAAATAAGCCTCAATTAATGCCGTTGATT
>CAYXIC010000055.1:0-2287 GCA_964465625.1 Candidatus Woesearchaeota archaeon | reverse complement strand
GCCGTCAAAAGGGAGGTTTTTGAGGAAACCGGAAACAAACCGGTAAAAGTGACCAGATTCGGTTTTTTTGGAAGATACAGGTACAAAAGAACATTGCCGGACAGAAAAGGCCTTCAGGGGCAAAGCTACTCGCTGTACGGCGCGGAGATAAAATTCGGCAATGTAAAAATAGACGTCAAAGAGCATTCGGGGTATGAATGGCTCCCATTTAATGAAGCGGTGAAAAGGCTCACTTTTAAAAATCAAAAAAAGTGCCTAAAAATAGTGAACGAGTGGCTTAGCAAAGATGAAAAAAATTAAATTCAGGGAGATTGACATACCGGTATACAATATTAAAGTAATACTTGGAAAAGACGCAGAGGGTAATGACAAATTAATGAAGAAGTTTAAGGGCAAAAAAAACGTGATAATTCACACTTCATCTCCCGGAAGCCCCTTTGGGGTTGTTGAAAAGCTAAAACCTACTGAAGATGAAATTTATGTCGCCGGAGCCACAGTTGCCGGCTACAGCCAGGACTGGAGAGACAATAAAAAAGACGTTTCCGTGGATGTTTTCACTGGCAAGGATATTTCCAAAAACAAAGGCATGAAGCCAGGAACATGGGAGGTAAAAAAATCCAGGAAGATGAAAATAGATAAGTGGAGTATAATGAGGATGATTAAAAATGCCTAAGATAGGATACCTGCAGCTTGGAAAAAATGGAGTGACGGACGGCTTCATTGAAATCTTGAGGAATTTCTTCAAAAACCACGAAAACGTCAAGATTTCCGTTTTGAAGAGCGCGACAAGGGAAAAGAATGAGCTGAAAGAAATGTCCTTGGAAATCGCCGACAAGCTTGGAAAAAACTACACTGCAAAAACAATAGGCTACACGATAGTCGTGAAGAAGTGGAGAAAAAACGTCAGATAACAGAATTTATAAACCAAATTATTTCTAAATATGCAGGTTGATAGCTTGAAAAAGCTATTCTAACGCCGAAAGGCGTGCCTGAAAAATAAAATGGCGGTTTATGATTTTGAGCAGCAGGAATACAACATAAAGCTGGCTGAGGCCCTGAAAAAAGTTCCCGAGCTGAAAAAGCCGGAGTGGGTTGAATTTGTAAAATCTTCCCATGGCAAGGAAAGGCCGATTAACGACGAGGATTTCTGGCACAAAAGGGCTGCGAGCATTTTGAAGCAAATCTACAAAAACAAGCTCATGGGAGTCAGCAGGCTAAGGACAAAATACGGAACCAAAAAAAATCGTGGCATGAAGCCGGAAAG
Source organism: Candidatus Woesearchaeota archaeon (assembly GCA_964465625.1). Lineage (GTDB taxonomy): Archaea > Nanobdellota > Nanobdellia > Pacearchaeales > GW2011-AR1 > CAZLQA01. The sequence continues at coordinate 1,023 of CAYXIC010000055.1, read as the reverse complement.
GTTCGTCAAGGGGAGCGGCAAAATCATAAGGACGCTTTTGCAGCAGTTGGACAAGGCGGGCTTCACCGAAATTATAAAGGCGCAAAAAGGCACGAAGATAAAATCGGGAAGAAGGCTCACCGAAAAGGGGAAAAATTTCATGGAGAGTGTGGAATAATGGGAATAAAAAATCCAAAAAAGAAAACAGCGCTCGCGAGGCACGCGAGAAGGGCAAAATGGGCCCCTGTATGGGTTGTACTCAAGAAGTACGGCACCGGAAAAAGAATTCATCCTTCGGCAATCACCCGTCATAGGAGGAGCTGGAGAAGGACAAAATTGCACATAAAGCCAAGGAGGCAGAAGAAGTCGCACTTCGGATAAATAAAAATGGCGGAAACAGGTTACGCATCTGAGAACGAACAATTTGACAGATACAAGAAGAGTCTGGCTCAGCCTTTGATGACCCCTGAGCAGGCTGAAGAAAGATTGTCCTTGGTTAAAAAAATCTTGTCGCAAGGGTTTTCAAAATTAAATTTTGACAGTGGTGAATCCCATCCCTACATATACGCGAGATAAAATGGCTGAAGAAAAAACAGAAAAGGCGCAAACAAGCGGTGTTGAAAGAGAATATGTAATACCGTTGAGAAAAGAGTGGAAAAAAGTCCCGAGGTACAAAAGGGCAAGCAAGGCTGTAAAGGCAATAAGGGAATTTTTGGTGAGGCACATGAAGGTTTACGACAGGGATTTGAAAAAAGTCAGGATAGATAGATACCTGAACGAGGAACTGTGGTTCCGCGGAATAAAAAAGCCCCCTTCAAGGATAAGGGTAAGGGCTTTCAGGGATGGAGACGTAATTAAGGTCCAGTTGGCTGAAATGCCGGAAAAGCTCAAGTTCAAGAAGGCACGGGAAGAGGCAAGGGAAAAAAAGGTTGAAGACATGGCAAAGTCAAAACCAGATGCGGAAAAGAAAAAGGAAGATGAAAAAAAGGTTTCAGAGGAAAAAACAGACGAGCAAAAGCAAACGGAGAAGGAGAAAAAAACGTC
>CAYXIC010000054.1:0-2330 GCA_964465625.1 Candidatus Woesearchaeota archaeon | reverse complement strand
ATGAAAAAACTATTGAACAAACTATTAAAAAAGATGAGAAAGAATGGTTAAAACATTTTGAAGGATTGGCAGAGGTATTTAGTGAAAACCTCCGTCCTGCAACCAAGGATAGAGAAGTAAGGCTAACTGAACCGGAAAAAACAGAGGCTAATCTAGTCGGAGGGCTATCGAGAGAAGACTATTTCAGCAAGATATGGATGAAAAATAAAATAGCCAAGATGATAATTGCTCGTCATCCTTACGATAAAAGAGATATTTACCAGGTTCCAAATGCTTATTCGGTTGATGCAACTGTTGTGAGAGAGTTTGAACTTAACCTTCCACAAGACGGACCTTACAGAATTGAGGAAGTACATACAGGCATGATTCTTAAGGGACACGTGCACCTTCATCGCTTACGTCTCCCAGATTATGGATAAACAAATATCCCAGTTATGGTTTCTAAAAAATCAGGATTAAAAAAGTAAACGTAAACCAATTCCAAAAAGCTGATCAAGAACACCGGCGCGAAGGCTATTCCCTCACGGATTTTTACTTTCCCGTATTTTTTCCTTATTCTTGCTATCTCTGCATTTGTCAGGCCATGCCAGCTCGCCTTTATTGTGCTTTTTCCAACCCTTGTGTCATGGCAAATCCAATCGCCCTCTTCCAAATTTTTGGAATTTATCTCCTTTACCAGGCAGGATTCATCGACGGATTTTGCGTATATGTAGATGCAAGGCGAGATGAAAACCAAGATTCCCAGATAAAAAAACAGGGTGTTTGAAAAACCAAACACCATTAATACAAGTCCTATCAGCGATATGGTATAGGCAGTGTTTTTACTTTTGCTTAATCTGCCAAAAAACTCTTTTTTGAACTTTTCTGCATTTTTCAAGGATAGGCATAAACTCCAAAAAAGGCCGTATATTGCGCCTGTAAACAGAAACAAGACCATGAACAAGGCAAAAATCTCTAGGTTTGTCCTAAAGTTCGCGGAAAATGCAAGTATAGGTCCAAGAGCAACCATCATTTTCGCGTCGCCTCCCGCAAACATCCTCATATGATAAAGAAGGTTTCCGACAAGAAAAAAAATTCCCAGTCCGATTAATCCCTGGTAAAAAAAACCGAATTCTCCTTTGAAAAAAAGGGAATAAAAAAACCTGTAGCCCAATGCAAATGCTATAAGCGAAAAGCTGAGCCAATTTGGGACTGTTTTTGTCTTTAAATCATGAACGCTTGCAAAAAACAGCCAAATCGCGCATATTGCAACGAGAAAATACAGTTCAACCATATGCTAAAAAAAGAAAGGGATTTTATAAAATATCGTGATTATGCTCGCCTTTGGCCCGCCGTTTGGTTTAAATTTATATGAATTGTTTTTTCAATTTCTGATTATCATGGGATTTGGTTATAGAAAGCATCATCTTTTAGGTATGTTATCTTCTTGCAGAATCCGCTGCTCTTCTCTTACCGCCTTTCCTGTAAGGATGCTTTTTCCTGTCTTTTTGCTTGTGCTTTTTCTTTCTTCTCTCTCCGGAAAAGGCGTATTCAGAGGACATTTTAAAGATATTATGTAGGTATCACTTCACACTTCTTGTTTAACAAAGCTGTTCCGTCTGCGCTTATGTTATAAACAGTTTTTCCGCTGTTCTCCGCAGGGCAAACATAGCTTTGAAAGTTTGGTTCGCTTAGCAAGACAGAATTTGTGCAGGTTATTGCCCCGCATTTTGCGATTCCAAATTCAGGTTTTTTGTCGGCCAAATAGAAACACGTTACATCCTTGATTTGCACGCTGTCTGCCTTCAAATCTCTCGGAGAAGTGCAAAAATCATATTGCACGTTTGTTGCACAGGCCGTTTGGCATGCAGAAACAATTGTTCCCACGTTGTTGGAAGTGGAAAACCTGTCCTTCAGGCCTTGAAAGCCGAAAGTAAATCCGATAATCAAAGCCACAAGCACAACTAACCCCAAAATGATAAGTATTATCGCATTGACGCTAAGCCCCTGCCCTCTTTTGTCTTCAAAAAGTCCTCTCTTTTCCGTCATTTTAATTCATAGGGGTATTTTGTTTAAAAATCTTTCTTATCTTTTGTATATGACTCTTGCCAAAACCTTTCCTTCTTTGGCGTAGTTGCCGTCAATTTCATTGCCCTTTATTTCTATTTTCACTTTTCCTTTCTCGAATTTGGTTCCATAATCACTTCTAAATTCTGAAGATGAATAAAAATTGTTTTCCTCTGCAATTGATTTTACAGTCTCTATCAGGCCTATGCCTGCAAAACTGTTCCCAATTTTATTGTTTTGGTTTGCAAAGCTCAATATTGTCAAAAAACTCAGGGCAACAACTC
>CAYXIC010000053.1:0-2433 GCA_964465625.1 Candidatus Woesearchaeota archaeon | reverse complement strand
AACATCTTCTTTAGTGTTGTAAAAAGAAAAGCTGATTCTCGAAGTGCCGGGAATTCCCAGCTTCTTCATCAAAGGCATAGTGCAGTGATGTCCTGCCCTGATGCATATGCCATGGTCGTCAAGCAATGATGCAACATCGTGGCCGTGGATATTTTTAAGGTTGAAGGAGATTATTGAAGATGCTTTTCCGTTTTTCGGGCGATAAATTTTTATTCCAGATATTTTTTTCATTTGCTCAATGGCGTATTCTGCCAGGTTTTTTTCATATTTTTCTATGTTATTAATCCCAATTTTTTCAACATACTTAACCGCTTCACCCAATGCTATCACCCCCTCTATGTTCTGGGTTCCCGCCTCAAACCTCTCGGGAATTGTGTTCCACTCTGCATCATGCAAAGTCACGGATTTTATCATGTCACCTCCGAAATTGAACGGATGAATTTTTTCAAGCAGCTCCTTTCTTCCATAAAGCACGCCGATTCCCATCGGGCCGTAAATTTTGTGCCCTGAAAAAGCCAGAAAGTCGCAGCCTATTTTTTTTACGTCGATTTTCATGTGCGCAACAGACTGCGCTGCATCCACGACGGTTATAAAGCCTTTTTTCTTTGCCAAGCTGATTATTCCTTCTATTGGATTTATGGTTCCGAGCGTGTTCGACACATGCACAACTGAGAGTATGGCTGTTTTTGCCGTGATTTTTTTCACCAAGTCCTTCAAGTCCAAAGTAAAATTGCCATTTATCTTCACAAATTTCAATTTCATGTTTTTTCTTTTTGCGAGCTGCTGCCAAGGAACAATGTTGGAATGGTGTTCCATCTCTGTAAGAAGAATTTCATCTTTTCCTTCCGGGATTATTGAATCGAACGTGTATGACAAAAAATTTATCGATTCAGTAGTGCTTCTCGTGAAGATGATCTCCTTTTCCGAAGCATTGATGAATTCAGCTATTGTTCTCCTGGCATCTTCATATTTCTTTGTAGCTTTTTGGCTTATGTCGTAAATTCCGCGGTGTATGTTTGCATTCGTTGTTTCATAGGAATCCTTTATTGAATTTATCACCTGTTTAGGCTTTTGCGTTGTAGAGGCATTGTCAAGATAGATTAGGTTTTTGTTGTTCTTGAAAATAGGAAAATCGCTCCTAATCTTTTTTGCGGTTTTGCTGTTTAGTTTCATATTAGATTACAGAGTGCTCAATCTCCATTTCTATCAATTTGTTTAGTTCAACAGCATATTCCAAGGGCAGCTCTTTCACGACAGGCTCTATGAAACCGGAGACAATCATCTTTGTCGCTTCCTTGTGGCTTAGGCCGCGGGACATAAGATAGAAAAGCTGCTCTTCCTGTATCTTTCCGACGGCGGCTTCATGGGAAACTTCAACGTCGTCCTCTGAAACTTCCATTGCCGGAAAAGTTATTGCTTTGCTCTTGTTGTCAAGCATCAATCCATCGCATCTAACGCTTGACTTTGAGCCTTTGCAGCCCTTTCTTATGCTTACCAAACCCCTGTAGGAACTCACGCCACCGTCGACGCTAATGCCTTTGCTTATCACGTGGGAACTCGTGTCTGAGTTGAGATGATAAACCTTGCATCCTGTATCCTGGTATTGTCCTTGAGAAGCGTATGCTATTCCGACATAGTCTGTCTTTGCTCCTTTTCCAATAAGGACGCTGCACGGATAAAGCATCGTGATTTTGCTTCCCAAATTTCCATTAACCCACTCCATCTTCGCATTTTCGTGAACGACTGCGCGCTTCGTGTTGAGATTGTAGGTGTTTCTGCTCCAGTTTTCAATGCTTGAATACCTGACTTTTGCGTTTTTCAAAACATGTACTTCAACGCAGCCGGCATGAAGCGAGTTTTCAGTGTACAATGGGGCGGAGCATCCCTCAATATAGTGTATTTCAGAGTTTTCATCAGCTATTATCAGCGTGTGCTCAAACTGCCCGCCGCTTTTTGCATTCATCCTGAAATAAGCCTGCAAAGGCAAGTCAACCTTTACATTTTTTGGGACATAGATGAAAGTCCCGCCCGAGAATACAGCTGCGTGAAGCGCGGCAAATTTATGCAGTGTGGGAGCAACGCAGTTTGACATGAAGTATTTCTTCACCATCTCTGGGTATTTCTGAACAGCGACATCCATATCAAGAAAAACAACCCCTTTTTTCTCAAGGTCTTTTCTCAAATTGTGATAAACAACTTCTGACTCGTACTGCGCGCCGACGCCCGCAAGAGCGTTTCTTTCAGCCTGAGGAATTCCAAGCTTTTCATAAGTTTTTCTTATGTCTTTCGGGACGTCTTCCCAGTTCGTGGAATTCTTTTTTGCCTCCGGCTTTAAATAAAAGTAGATCTCATTCAGGTTCAGCTCTGAAAGGTCAGGACCCCATGTTGGAACAGGCTTTTTGTTGAATATCTCCAATGCCTTGAGCCTTTTTT
>CAYXIC010000052.1:0-2538 GCA_964465625.1 Candidatus Woesearchaeota archaeon | reverse complement strand
TGGAAAGCGTTGCTGAAGATGGGAAAATTAAAGCCGAGTCCTGAAGCGATTGACATGTTCATGCGCACGGCCGAGAGAACAAAGGAAGCTGCGAACAAGAGGCTTATTGACGCCATGATTGACATTTATTACGGTGTCTTAACTCCGAGCCAGGCATTGATAATGCTCTATGGCTTGCCGCCGCCAACGCCAAAGGAAACAGCGAAGCAGTTTGAGGGGATTTTTGTCGAAAAGGAAAAGATGCTGAAAAAGGCAGAAGTGGCCATTCTTGAAAAAGCGGTCAAGGAGTTCAAAGCTTATGAGCACGACCTAAAATACACGATAAAGGGAAGCGAAATTGACTCGATGGTTGAGGCCTCTGAAGAATTCCTGAAAAGGCTGAAGAAATTGAGGGAACAGATTGAAAAAAAAGCACAGGAAAAGACCATAGAGCAGGTTTACAACGACATATTCTCGCTTTTGGAAACTGTTTTCGGCAAAAAAACACAGGAAAAAACCATGGAAGAATTTGAAAGCAATCTGGTAAAAACAGGAAAGGTTCCTTCGGACTCCACCAGAATACTGAAGGATGTAATTGCCGCGAGAAGCGAGTTCAAAAAGGGAAAGTCAAACAGCCACAAGATTGACGAGGCGAGGAAAAAGGCGGTGATTTTGATAAATTACCTTATAGAATACTCGCAAAGAAAGGACCTTGTTTCACTGGAAAAATCAAGAATAAGACTGAAATACAATGATTCCGGAAAGGACAAGATGGCGGAAATTGTCATTTCCCAGGACAAGATTTTTTTCATAAAGGACAACGTCGTGAAAAAAATAACAAACAAGGTTGAAAGTTCGGACATAAACGAACTCTCGGAAAGCGTTGAAAAAAACAGGGGGAAGGAAAACCTCAACATAAACGCCAAGGTTTTTGAAATTCTGAAAAAGGAAATCGGCGATTTTGAGATAGTTCTTTGATTCTTTACCTTCATAAATTTTAAAAACCGCCATTGTCAGGGATTTTTATGGCGCAGCACGTAAGCCTTGAGGGCATAGCGGAAAATGCTTGGGATAATGATTTAAGATTTACCGACAAGTTAATATCCTTTGGAAGAGAATGCATGGACAATTTTCCATTTGAGTGGAAATGCATAAGCATGTGTGAGTTTGGAGACGTTTTGGGAACTTACGCAGCTGCGACGACTTCTGCATATGATTATTCCAATGAGATTGGTTTTTTGTCAGGGATTGGATTTGGGCTTGGATACGCCTACAACCATACCAGTAAAGATGCAAAAAAACACGGCGTGAGGCCCTCATTTAAAGATTCGGCAATGGCGGCAGGAACCGCGGAAACGGGATGTGTTACTGCAGCCACACTTGTTGCATATTATTTTGGCTCAAAGTATGGCATTGATTTTTCCGATCCTGTTATTATAAAGGAAGTTATGGAAAATTGGAAGTTATACGCGCAGGATTTGGGAGTGAGGTTGTCCGCATTGTTACCCGCATTGCCAATAGGATTGGCTGCAATGAGCTCCTTTACATTCCCAAAAAAAAGCGAGGCTGGAAGGCTTGTTACCAACAAAGGAAAATTGTATGATACTGCTGACTTTTTGAGGAATCATCATCCTGTTCATGACAATAGGGACAGGTTAAGAGGATTTTCAACACCTACGGCAATTGTTTACGGAATGAAATCACATGTGAAAATCAAGGAAGAAAAGCTTCCGGAAGTTTATCACAAGGATTTTGATCCAGATGCATTTTCTTTGTACAGGGTCTTTACCCCTGAAGCAAAATACTCAAGACAAGCAGGGAAAAGCGCAGAGGCCCTGGTTTGTAGCGTCTTCAATGGAATGGGTCTTGAAAACCACGCGCATGTCATAAATCCCTTTGCCCACAGCCACGCGCATTGACAAGTTTTAAAAACCATTTTCTGATTATCTATAAAATGAAACCAAATCAAAGACAGTCATTCATTCGCCATAGGAGATATGCCAAATGAGGGGGAAAGTCGTTCAGTTCAGAAGGGGAAGGCATACAATCCACAAAAGGCATTTTTTGATTGAAATTCCGGAAATTGCGTCGAGAAAGGACGCCGAAAAGCTTGTCGGGAAAACAGTTGAGTGGGTATCTCCTGGAAAGCTTAAAAAAACAATCAAGGGCAAAGTTTCCGGGGCGCATGGAAGCAAAGGCGTTGTGAGGGCGATATTTGAGAAAGGTCTCCCAGGCCAGGCGATAACGACAGGGGTTGAGATAAAATAAAATGGCATTGAGAAAGGCATCGTCGTATTCAAAAAAGCCGTTTGTTCCCTACACGAGGATAAGCAAGAAAAAGAACAAGGCGTTCATAAAGACAGTTCCCCAGCAGAAAATCGTCAAGTTCGCGATGGGAACGGAAAGATTGTTGAACGAGGGAAAGCTTCCGTACCATCTTATTGTTGTCTCGACCGAAAACGCGCAGATAAGGCACAATGCGCTTGAATCGTGCAGGCAGTTTGTGAACAAAAAGCTTGACGACGAATTGGCAAGCCAGTACTTTTTCAGGATTATTCC
>CAYXIC010000051.1:0-2662 GCA_964465625.1 Candidatus Woesearchaeota archaeon | reverse complement strand
TTATTGTTTTGGTTTGCAAAGCTCAATATTGTCAAAAAACTCAGGGCAACAACTCCCAAAACAAGAATCGTTATTGAAATGTCTGCTTTTTTGTTCTTTAATATCATCTTATACACCCATCCTGACATTCCTTCCAAAAATGCAATTTGATTTCGTCTGAATTTTGGTTTATATCAAATTTCGAATAAAATCCCGCTACCCTGTACGCATCAATGTTGACTTTACTGTCATCCTTTTCGATTTCTAAATTCCATCCTCCGGGGTTTGTAGCCCCTCCATTGGATATTTTTTGAAGAAAATTACCCATTTTACTTTCAATTTTCCCATTATCTCCGCTCCCTAATAATTTAACATTGCCGTCATCTCTTAATAAGCTCGTTATGGACTTTGTGGCTAGAAAATCCTTTTGCTTGTCGTCCAAAAAAATTGGCTTGATCTCCGGTAAAACAAATTTTGAGGCAAAAATTGAAATTGCCAAAACGACGACGATTATCAATGTTGCCGCAACCCACGTCATCGTGTCACCTATCTGCGCTTTTTTTAGTATATTATCCATTTTTCTCCGATTTTTTTATTGCCGTTGAAACATTGATAATGATCTCCCTTGGAATTTGGCTTTCCTGGTTTAGGACATAAAAAGACTTTGTTGTCGAAAAAAATGACTTTGTGTTGGGATTGTTCTTGAGGTTTACATTTCCTTCCTTGACGTCAAAGCTCAAGGATTGCGAATTTTCAAAATTGTAGAAATTCAGCTCAATGTAATACTGGACTTCCTCTTCCTGCGTTTTTAGATTGATATGGCATATTTGGAGAAAATTTTTTTTCAAATCATCATTCAAAGGATACTTCAGTTTTCCTTCTTGGGAAATGCAGTCTGCAACGCTGCCAATGAGAATATTTGCCTCTATCTCGCGAACATCGTAGGGTTTTCCGTAAAAATTCAGTACCATAAAGGCTATGCCTCCTGCAACTATGATGAGTATTGCAAACCAGTAGACAGAAATTATTTTTTCCATTTTAGCTCCTGTAGGTTACCTCGTCAATTACATAGTTTACTTTTCCTTGGTTGTCGTAATAGGATATTATGCCGACATCGTTGAAAAAATCATAAGAATATCCCTTTCCATCCCTTAGCTTAACTGTGACGGTATTTCCTGAAATTGACACGACGCTGCTGTTCTCAAACCCGTTTTTCTGGGCTTTTTTATATGCATCTTCCATGTTCAATTGGATTTCCATTCCCGGTTTAGCAGAGTCGATAATCAGCGCCATCTGCTTAGCGTACTTTTCCTCAAGAACCGCTTCGCCGCCTGACTTTGAGTAAATGAAAAGAACAAGTATCGCCAAAAAAACAAGGTTAAGAACGATGAAGATTACGTTTTCAGTAAGAATCTGTCCTCTTTTTTCCATTTTTAGGCTTTTGTTACATACTGTTCGCAGCCTAATTTATTTATTTCAGACTGCTTGACGATAACTGCGGGAAGTGGCCCGTAATTGCTTGACTTGTCACGTTTGTCGAATTCAACAAATGGGACAAAACTATTAAGGAAATCTATGCCGCTACCAAGCCAATAATCAAAGGATTTCAGAGCGCCAGCTTTTGCAATTCCGGTAACAATAACGTATTTTTCCGAGAAGTCAATTTTTTCTGAATAAGCCGGATTTTTATCGTCATAGGTATTTTTTTTGTTTAGATAATACAAATAGGTCTGTGAATTGTCTTTTTTGGTTGAAGCCAGATAGTCGTACAGGTTTCCAATGGTTTTTTCCCCTACATTATTTTTAACACTTTCATCAAACTTTATGACAGAGCAAAGGGCGCAGTTGACGTTGCCTATGGTTGCGCTTTCCGCATTCAATCCGACATAATCAACTTTCCCCTCGCCGAACATCCACCAGCAGTTTGCCATCTCGTCGGCAATCTCTTTGTACACGTCATCGGCGTTTTGTGGATCAACCGGAATTGTCCTCGTGGGCGTTATGTCCTTGCAGTCTTCACCGCCGGAAACACATACATAGCTAGTTTTGCAGTCCAAATTTCCAGAGCCAAGAGTGGATTTTCCCTTCAAAATCACGGAGTTGTGGCAAATTTGATCCTGGGTTTGTTCATTCAAATTTAGCCTGAAAAGCAAAAGCAGGATTATGACAAAGCTGGTTACCAGAATAATCAGCAGAACTATCTGCTGCGTTGTCAGTTCTCCTTTTTTTTCTTTTTGCATTTTATTCTTACATTACACCGAGCTTTTTTAATAAAAAATATATCGCTGACAAAGCAATCGCTAAAAAGACTACCCAAATCACATATTTGATCATTTCGTCAAAGTTCATTTTTTTGTGATCATTTTGCCATCTTTATTTATCAGGATGGTTAAGGGAACATTGTCCAATTTTATAGAGTCTCCCTGAATTTTGTAGTCGCTTTCCATGCAGGTTCCTTCTTCATTTATCTTCTCAAATGTTTTTTGCTGAACTGTGGAAGTGAATGGAAGATTGGAAATCAATTTGCTGCCGAAAAACAAATCTTCGTTCATGCAGAGACAGTTTTTCCACCCAAAGGCAATGCATTGGTTTGGCAATTTATTCTCACTCCAGGAGGTCAAAACCCATCCCTTAGGATTGTAAATCTGAACTTCGCCGCTTCCTGCGCCGGCCTCTTTTATCA
>CAYXIC010000050.1:0-2759 GCA_964465625.1 Candidatus Woesearchaeota archaeon | reverse complement strand
ATTTATTAGTTATTTCAAAGTGGTGACAAAATAGGAAGATTTATATACCTTTTTCCTTTGGATTTTTTATGAAAAAGACAGAAGAGCAGGAAGAGTATTTGGAAGACAAAAATGGCGGGTATGTAGCATATAATGACGAAAAAAGAGGAGAGAATGTAAGACTTGTTTTGCCTAGAAGTTTCTTTGGAGAAAATTTCGCAGGTGGTAATGGAGAAGTTCTGGATAATGGAACATTCCATGCATTGCAAATAGACGACTTATCCGAATTAGTTTCCAGTAATGCGATAACAAAAATGGGTAGATTTATTGTTGATTATTCTGTTAAGAATCCTCTTGTTCCTGTGGAAAAAATCAAAGCAAAGCAGGAAGCGCTTGATGAAATAAGGACAAACGATAAAATCAGGCAGGGCGTTGCAGATGTTCTTGAGAGAGTTAGAGGATATGAAGGGGGTCATGGGTATCCTGGCCAAGGTGCCGCAGAATTTCTGCATAATTATGGAAATGACTATGACACCCAAGGTGATGTAAGAACAATTTTGGGTTCATTGCCTAAATGGGCCAAAGACATTCCAAAGCCAGAATCTGCATATTTAAAGGGATTAATAGATAACGTAAGGGAAAATCTCAAAAGTTCTTCTGTTCATAAATTGGCAAAAGGGCCAATATTCAGGCACCTAGTAAAGGGAAAGATTTATGGGCTGGAGGAAGTACTGAAAGAGGGGCACATGGTTTCCCCATTGCCTTTTAATCCTATATGGATTAAATCAATACCAACATTTATTGGCTTCGCAGGACCTATTGGGACCGTTCTTTACACTGTGGCAAGTACAGAAGGGACACTTCCTCCAGAGACAGGTTTTGGTTTAAGTTTTATCACCGGTATAAGCGCCGTGATGGGGGGAGCCATGGGTACAATGATAGGTGGTATTAGAGATAAATATAATTTTCTCAAGCCAATGAGAAAAAGATTCGGAAATGATATTGAAGCTATGAACGCGTATAAAGCGATTGGGAGTTTAGACGAGTTGATTGCTTATGATGGTTTTAGAAAGCAGTTGCCTAATGCTTCACTGCCTGAAGTGTCTGATTCAGACAGGCACGAATTTTTTGCAGAAGGTTTGGTAAACCCATTGCAAAGCCAGAGAATTAAAGACTATGTTCCAAATGATGTTGCATTAAACAATGGCCAAAGATTGACATTCCTTACAGGACCTAACAGTGGAGGTAAAACTTCACTTGGAAAATCAATAGCCCAAGCACAGGTTCTTGGACAAATAGGATGCTATGTTCCTGCAACTAGTGCAAGAATAAGCGTTGCAGACAAAGTGTTTTATCAGGTTGGAGGAAATGACACTCTTGATGACGAAGAGGGGGGACTTGGAACACTATTCAAGCAAACAAAGGACGTTCTTTTTGCAAGCACTCCGAAAAGTTTAGTTGTTATAGATGAGTTAATAGAAGGAACAACTTTTGATGAAAAAACCAAGCACACAATGGACCAATTACATGGGTTTTTGCATAAAGGACCCAATGTTGTCTACACAAGTCATCATTACGAGCTTGCAAGATATTTTCAGGAAAAAGGCATAGGGAACTACATACAGGTGGAATTTGACGGGGAAAAACCGACACATAGGATAATCCCAGGAATATCAAGCAACAGCCATTCAGACATTGTTGCAAAAAGGGTTGGTTTTGATGGAGAAGCAATAAGAGAACACTTAGTAGAAAAAGGATATATGAAAGAGGGGCAATCTTTGGAGGATTATGGAAGATGAAAAAGATGTTAAGTAATTTACTTGAACTTCCGGCAAAAATAGACGAGGACATTCATAGGCAGTACTCCAAGCTGACAAAAAGATGGGAAGATAAGGGATATAGCAGGTATTCTTTGTCGATGGCTTTGGATTCGATTAGCCCAATTTTAGGTTTTACAGACTATCCCCAAATAAAAATTCCTATCCCTTTAGCACCTCTTTTAGGACCCCTTGTTGTACCCGCTATAATTTTATGGGGATGTATTGAAGGGTTTAGCATAACAAAATCACTTAATGGTTTGCTGTTTAAAAATCATTCAGGGATCAAAGAGCAAAATGGAAAATATGTTGTAAGTGACCCAGTACTTTATTTTGGAGAAAAATTAGGAAAAACAATAAGAGCACCAGAACTAATTTTAGGAGCTTCTTTTATTGGTAAGGGAGTTTATGAAATTTATAATAGCTTTGCAAACCAAGATGCTTCGTCCTTATCTGATGGATTGAGCAATTTAAGTTGGGGTGTTTCTCTTGCTTCAAACGCCTCTGCATGGTATGTAAGGGACAGCGACCCAAAGGTTCTTGACAAAAAACCAAACTGGAAAGTAGGGCTTGAAAAGCTGATGGAATATGTTTCACCGGCACAAACAGAACATTCGCCAATTAAAGTTCCGGTTAAATATTGAAAATGAAAGACACATTTAAGAACATTGGGAAGGCAACAGCATCAGTAGCTTTGGCTGCAGGTGTTTTATTCGGAGCTGGCAAGGCTATACAAAGCGCCCCGCAGATTCTTGACGAGATAAACTCAAGAAATTATGAAGTTGCACAAGTCCGGGATAAAAAGCCCGCAAGAAAGCTTGAGGATGCATGCAGAAACAAGGACGTAAAGTTTGTAAGGGGAACAAATCCGAATATCATGGTAGATTATGACTGCTTAAGAAATATGGCTTATCGTTCTGGAAATGATGGTTACTTCCAGGAAGCCATAAACAGGGCAATGAC
>CAYXIC010000049.1:0-2862 GCA_964465625.1 Candidatus Woesearchaeota archaeon | reverse complement strand
CGGCTTCAACAAGGGAGATATTTTGTTCATAATAGGGACAAATCCGGAAAAGATTGAACTTGGAGACATAATAATTTTTAGTGCAAGTTCAGGGGGAAACCCGATAATACACAGAGTTTTAGACATAACAGAGGCAAACGGAGATTTTGTATTTTCAACAATGGGCGACAACAACAACGGGCAACTGACAGTTGAAAAAAGCATATCTCAAAACCAAGTGCTCGGAAAAGCTTCGGCAAGGGCCGTACCATACCTAGGATGGATAAAGCTGATATTCTACGAGCCAGGAAGGTCTTTCCTAGAGAGGGGATTGTGCAATGCAAATTGAACAGGAAAGTTTTTTAAACAAATATCCTCTAAACAACAAATAACAAAATGAAATTTTGTCCCAAGTGCGGTGCGGTTCTTGTCAAGAAAACGAAGAATTTCGGATGCCCGAGATGCAATTATTCCACAAAAGAGAGGGTTAAGATAAGCTCGAGCGAAAAGTTCAGCGAGAAAAAGAGCGTTCCGGTGATAAAAAAAGACAAGGAAACCCAGACGCTGCCGGTAACAACGGCATTGTGCAGGAAATGCAAGAACGACGAAGCTTATTTCTGGACAGTCCAAACGCGTTCGGGGGACGAGGCAGAGACAAAGTTTTTCAAGTGCACGAAATGTGAGAACACATGGAGAGAATATCGTTAAGTATACTCTAAAACAACAATTATTATAAATAAAATGATATATTTTTCATAATGCTTGTGAGAGTTCCTGCAATAACAGAAGAGACAAGAGGCCATATGAAAAGAGTTCTTGACAGTGTATTTTCCCACAAAGAGGGAGAGGATTTGGATTCTGTTGTTTCAGAGGTTCTTAATGACAAAGATGTTTTTGTTTATTTGTCAACTATTCTTGGTAGAAGAAGCGGTGTTTTATTGGGAAGTATGGAATGCTGGGATGATGTAAAGGTGCGTATTCCTTACGGATTGGCAATAGACTTCAATAAAAACCCTCCAAAAACCGCCTTATTTGCATACAGGGAATTGTCTAGTGGAGTTGATGGTCTAGAGCTATATCAAACTATGCCCATATTTCGCTTGGCAAAAGATGCGAAAGGTGTGCCAACTCCAAGAGAATTTGCGGACTCCGTGAACTATGCATTGCAAAACACAGGAAATCTAAACAGGATAGTTAGTTTAAACGCAATAGAAAGAATGAATTTACGTGTTGCTTGATATCGTTAAGGTTTTAAACTTATTCTAACACAGTATTTTTAGAAAATCCGGCTCCATAGCTCAGCCTGGCAGAGCACTGGACTCTTACGACGCGAATTTTAATTCGCGGAAGTTCGAAAGAACAAAAACAGGAGATATCCAGGTGTCGGGGGTTCAAATCCCCCTGGGGCCATTTTTATTTTTCTTTATATCCAAAATCTCAACAGAACCATTGTCCTTTTGGATACAAATCTTTTTAAAAAAGTATTTGCCCTTGGTTTCCATGGAAAGTGTAAGAAGAATAGAAAAAAAAGATTTGAAGGGTCTTGCGGGTTTTGAAGATTGTGAGGTGGTGCTTATACACAGGGATAGCCCAAGGGGAGATAGTTATGAAGTTACTTATGGGAAGTTGAGTAGAGTGTATTCAGAAAATGTTGAAATTAAAGATCCATTCAGCATAGGCTTAAGAACAGAAATTCTTTTGGATGACAAAAAAGCTGCCGGATTAATGGCTTTTTTAAAAACTTTTGACGGGAGATTATTCAAGGACGTATCTGTAAATTACAGAATTGGAAAAAAACCTGTGGATATTTATGTTAGGGCTAGTTTTGAAGATTCTCCAAACTCAACCTGATTTAAACCCTCTCGTACCTTCCGATTAACTCGGCTTTTTCCATTATGTGCCCTTCCATTGCACTTTCAACTTCCTTTTTTGTGGCTCCTTCATGCAGGTTAAGGATAGCGTCAAGGGCGTAAAGCTTGAAGAAATACCTGTGCTCCTTATCAGGGGGACACGGGCCTATATAACCCAAAGAGCCAGCGCCGTTGCTTCCCAAAACGCCTTCAGGCTCCTCCCCTTTGCTTATTGTAGAAATCCTTGGGGAGATATTGAACGCAACCCAATGGTCAAAAACCTGTATTCCGCGTTGTTGCTTCACTGATTCGGAAATGTCAGGATCGTCCATGATAAGAACAAGCGATTTTGCATCTTTAGGAACTCCCGAAATCATCAGTTTAGGGATGATGTTTTCGCCGTCGCAGGTGTATTCAGGGGGAATTCTCCCGTTGGATCCAAATGCCTCGCTTTTCAACTCCATCTTTTGTGTTTTAGCGTATTGGATGTAAAAAGCAACAGCCATTAAAAATATTGCTATTAAAATCAGGGCTAAAATCCCTTTTTTCATAAGCATGCCTGGGAAAATATGTGTTTAAGGTCTTTCAAAGGGCAAAAAATAGTAACAATTATGGGAACAATTCAATATGGGGCTGGCTTTTGCTTTTACCTGACCAGAGACTGTATGTTCTCTATTGCGTCCGCGACTTCCTTGCCCTTCTTGGTAAGCTGTATCACCTTTATTCGCCCCCTCTTTTCAAAAACAACCAGGCTAAGGTCCTGAAGAGTCTGCAGAATTTTCACCGCGTGGCTGTACGTGCAGTCGACTTCCTTCGCCAAAATGCTGCCATACCTCATCCTCGTGTTCTTCTTCAGGGAAACAAGCATCATCGCAGGCTTCCTTCTGAAAAAGATGTCAAAGTTTTCCTTCATTTTGTAAGATGTATTTTCCAATGATTATAACAGAAAGTATATTACTTTTAAACCTTTTGTAGGATATTTATTAGTTATTTCAAAGTGGTGACAAAATAGGAAGATTTATATACCTTTTTC
>CAYXIC010000048.1:0-2883 GCA_964465625.1 Candidatus Woesearchaeota archaeon | reverse complement strand
TTAAAAGACCTTGAAAAGGATTTTGCGAACCAGAAGAGGAATTACAGGTACGGCTGATAGCAGTATTTTATAACCAATAATATTTAAAAAGTTCAATAGCTTATTGATAAAATGAAAAAGAGGCTGGGAAACGTAAACGTCAACATCTCAAACAGGGCTTTTTACAGCATCTTGCTTCTTTCAATATCTATCCTTGTCGTCTCGGTTGTTCTGGCATTCGGCACCCAAAACCCATCAACATTCGGACACAGCGCAAAGGAATTGGACCTTTCTTCAGGGGTTGCGGGAAACGCTGTTTTTCTTGGCGATGTAAATGTTTCCGGAAACATAAAGGCAACAGGTGAGGTGAACGCTATTGGCGGGGTGAAGGTCGGCGATGTCGCCGCAAGCTGCAACACGAACAACAAAGGACTGTTAAAATTCAATTCTGCAAGCAATCAGGCTGAAATATGCGACGGAACTGCATGGGCTTCCATAGGAGGGAGCGGATATGTGGGACTTTTGGTTAACAGCGTTCACAACAGCACAGACTGCACTAATAGCATTTTCGGCACCATTGTTGACGACGGCTCCGGAAACAAATTCTGCAAAATCGAAGGCAGCGCATGCCCCTCTGGCTGGACCAAATATCAGCAATGGTCAAGAACATCGTCGGCTTCCTGCATAGGTGAAAATAATCCCAATGATAACCCTTGTGGCCAAGAAGGTACAAGTTGCTCCACTAATAGCCACGGCATATTTGCCAACACTGCAACAGAAACATGTTCATATCGTTGGGAACACCCTTGGGCAAGTCAGTGTATAGAAAATAACGTTTGCTATGCCAATGTAATAACTATCGGCTGCTACTGACTCTTTTTAAATACCTTTATAAAGCGAATTTTCATTTATAAACTAAAATTTTACATCGTTTAACATGACAAAGGGAAAAAGCAACTACCAAATACAAAACATTGTCGCAACCGCTTCCCTTGAAAAACCCGTGCCTTTGGTGAAATTGGCCAAGAACCAGCCGAACACGGAATACAATCCCAAAACCTTTCCCGGTCTTGTGCTTAGGGTAAAGGAGCCGAAATCCGCAGTTTTGGTTTTTAGTTCTGGAAATTTGGTATGCACCGGCACAAAGTCAATTGCGCAGGTCAAAAAAGTCATTGCAGTTGTGATAAAGCAGCTGAGAAAAATAAACGTGAAAATCACTGTAAAGCCAAAGATAACTGTGCAAAACATTGTCGCTTCCGGAACGATTGACCTAAAGCTGAACTTGAACTTCATAGCGCTTGAAATGGAGAACACAGAGTACGAGCCGGAGCAGTTTCCAGGGCTTGTGTACAAGCTTATAGAGCCGAACGCGACTTTCCTTCTTTTCAGCAACGGAAAGCTTGTCTGCACAGGAACAAAGAACAAGCAGCAGCTGGAAGAGAGCATGAAGCAGCTTTTGAAGAACGTAAAGGCCGCGCTGAAGAACTACAAGTGAGTTTGTCTCAAAATTTTCTGTGGCATTGATACTTAATTTATATTTTTTATATCTTTAAAAATTCCGGTTATACAGGTTCAAAAGATTGTGTATAAAATCTGTCGATTTTCATATATTATAAAAGCCAAATTGTTAAGAAATATTTAAAAAAACTCTTTCCCTGTCATTTTTATGGGGAGAAAGAGCGCAAACTTAAGTTTTGATTTTGGAACAAGGTCAGCATATTCTTTGATAATCCTGTCTGTTCTTGTATTTGTTCTTGTCGGCGTCTTTGCATTCGGCACTCAAAATCCCCAGATTTTCGGACACAGCGCAAAAGAGCTTGATTTCAGTCAAGGTGTAGAAGAAGATGCTGTATTTCTCGGAAATGTAGGTATTGGGATTTTGAACCCAACTTCAAAATTAGATGTTGCCGGTGAAATTAAAATTGGAAATTCTGGATTAGGATGTACAACGGCGAGAGAGGGATCATTGAGGTTCAATGCTGCAGAAAAGTTCTTTGAGCTCTGCGATGGAAGCTCTTTTAAGAGAATTGGTTTTTTGCCACCCCCACTAAATTTGCAATTAAGTGTTTCAAGCAGTTTTGGCGGGCCAAGCGGTAACGGAGCAGCCCGGTTAGAAGTTACTATTAATAATAACATGACTTATGTGGTTGACAAGTCAGTTGATCAATTAATTGACCAGTACACAGCAAATAAAGAATTCAATATAAGCAGCGTACCAGATAACTTTTCCATACATTATACAGCGACAGTAATAAACGATGATCATCAACTCACATTTTTTGGCATTAACATACTTGAAACTAACGGTACGATTGCAGATTATGCAACCGGGTACTCTTGTACACCAGGAGGCATGAGTTATCAAGATGCAGAAAGGCGCCGCACACTTGAAGGATATGAGCCAGCACTTGGCGCAAAATTTGACAGGGGATGGGGTATTGGTGGCGGATCACTTAGCGTTGACGCTACATTTAACTGCGAGAAGAATACTTAAATTACCAAGCAAAACAATAAAAATTAAAAACATAAAAATCTATTGAATAAAATGAAAAAACAGGTGGGAAATAGGGTTAATATTAATATCAGTGTTACAAGAAAGGCCTTTTACACTCTTGTTGTGCTGTTAATTGTGATAGGGGTGGGAATCGGCGTCGGCGTTTATGCATACGGAACTCAAAATCCCCAGATTTTCGGCCATAGCGCCAAGGAATTAAACCTGAGCGACGGTGTTGAAGGAAACGCGGTATTTCTCGGAAATGTAGGCATAGGAGTTAGCAATCCAACAGTTAGGCTGGAAGTGAGTGGAGACTTTAAAGTGGGCAATTCAGGAGTTGCCTGTGATGCAACAAGGGCAGGGGTGGTGAGGTTTAATCAAGCCAATAAAACAATAGAGCTATGCGACGG
>CAYXIC010000047.1:0-3087 GCA_964465625.1 Candidatus Woesearchaeota archaeon | reverse complement strand
ACCTTCACTCCGTTGACTGTCATTTCACTGCTTCCATCTTGGCTGGTTGAAGTTTCTGTTTCCGAATTTGTGTTTGAAACGTCGCTTTCCGTTTCATCCCCGTTATTGGCCGCATTCTCAGAAGAGTTTGAGGATTCTTCATTGTTTTGATCAACGCAGGCAAGTCCTTGCTCTTTTATTTTATTGAGAGTTATTTCTCCAATTCCATTTACATTTATTAAATCATCAACGGTTTCAAATGGGCGGGAATCTATTATGGCCTGTGCCTTTGCAGGACCTATACCGTAAAGATTATCAAGCTCTTCTAGGGAAGCTGTGTTTATTTCTATCTGTTCCCCACTACATTCAGCAGAGGCAAGGCTAACAGAAAACAATAGCGCCAAAAAAATAAAAATGAACTCAGGCTTTGCCATATTTTTTCGCGAAATCAACATACTCTATCTCTCCTCTTCTTGCTCCTTTTTTTGCAATCAGGATTTTGCCAAAAATTCTTTTTTCAACAAGGAATCTTGCCTTTTCCTTTTCATTTTTGTCCAGCCAGCCGTTTCTTTTCACCTCAATTCCAATGACATCATATTTCTTCCCGCTTCTCTTTATCGCAACGAAGTCTGGAAAGCCTGTTCCTATGCCTAGGATTTTCATGTAAGGATTGAACTTTCTTTTTGCCTTTACGACCTTCATAATCTCAAGGTCAACATTGTTTGTCCATTTATCAACAACCCATCCTTGGCTTTCCAAATCACCCCTCACCTTTAATTCAAATCTAGCTCCTGCGGCGCGGTTTCTTCTTCCCTGAACCGACTTAGAAACACTCTTTTTTGGCATTTTATATTAAATCTACCATATAATCATATTTGTATTCTTGAATTGTTGGCAATGATTCAATGTCTTTTATTACATCTATAAATTTTTGCCTTATTTCTCTAATAATTTCATCAAAGTCTTTATAGTTATGGGCACAAACACCAATTGTATAATCATATTTTCCAGAATTTTTTGCCACATAAATAATTTGTTTATGGTTTTTTAAAAAATTAATAAATCTTTCTTCTTCTGCTGGTTTAATGTTATAACAGGAAAATAATACATAAACATATAATGGATAACCAAGTTTATGAGGATTTATCATTGTGTGGTGCGCTCTTATGATTTTGTTTTTTTCCAGCTTGCTTATTCTATAGACAACAACGTCTCTTGGAAGTTTTGTTTTTTTGGCTATTTCAGCAATTGTTTGCCTGCAATTAATTTGTAGCTGCTCTATTACTTTCTTGTCTTTATTGTCCAACTTGACTTTTTCCCCATATTCTAGTTCCACAATTACTTATAATAAGTATATATTTATAAATATTTCTTTATTTTAAGGGGATTTTTATAAATAAACATTTAAAGTAGAGGATTATTCCTTTTTTAGTGGTAAAAATGATGAATTAAAATGAGAAAAGAAATAGAATATTTTTTTACAAATCTAGAAAGTGATGAGGTATTAGACTATCTATCTAAAAATGGATTCAAGATTAATGGAAAATTTGCAGTAGGTGGTGTTTTGGTCTTATTTGATGGTAATGATGAACAAGGCTATTTTAATCATAATTCTCTTGTTCCCCCTTATCAAAAGGAGAACATATTTTTGGTAAAAGGATTTTCAAGACTAGAAAAAGTTATAGATGGGTTTATAGAAAAAAATAAATAAAATATTGATTAAAATGTATTTGGATAAAATATTGGAGCAGGCAAAAGAGCATTTTGAATTAGGTAAATTCCCAGACAATAAATCCCACCTTGAAATTGCTTTGCTTTTGTTTCAAAGATCTTTGGAAATTGATTCTGATAATTCCAAGACACATCTCAAGCTTGGTAATACATTTCTATTGTTGAAAAGATTGGAAGACGCAATTTTAAGCTGTGATAAAGCAATACATCTTGATCCTTATTATTCAGAGGCCTATAATTTTAGGGGTTTGTGTTATTATGTTCTTAAAAATCCTTTAAATGACGCAATTGCAGAAGTAACACATGCCATAGATATTAACCCTAATTGCGCATATTATCACAATAGGGGTCGTTTATATAAGGGATTGAGAAAATTTCATGTCGCAATTGCAGATTTTAGTGTGGCTATAAAACTTGACCCTGCGTTTCTTGATCCATATCCTCGTAGAGGAGAATGTTATGAAAACATTGGAGATTTAAAGTCTGCAGAAAAAGATTATGAAAAAGCCATGTCTTTATTTGATCAGAGAAAGAATCTGGAATTTTTAGGGGGGAGAGATTATGATGAGACAATCCACGATTATGTAAGCAGGTTAATTGCGGAAAGTGGACTGGTTAGACTTGGTTGTTTATTGCCTGGAGTAGAAGATATTTCACAAGAAATTTTAGTTAGGGGTTTTTTAACTCAAGAAGAAATTGAGGCTATAAAGACAAAAAATAAAACCTAATCTCTGAATCTGTTGAAAATCATTCCTATTGATATTACTCCCAAAATTACTGGAATCCATAGAAGGTTTATTCTTAGATATATTAAATCACTAAAAAGCCATACAATTGCAAATATCAGGAGAATAATCGCAAGAACAGGAAAATTGTTTTTGGGCATTTTACAAATCTCGGGCTTGAAGCGTTCTTCTTCCATTGGCCTTTGCGCGCTTTATTCCTTCACGCAAAATTTCCTCGGCTTTCCTTTCCATCGCCATGCCGACCTCTTCCGCAACGCTTGACACATCGTTGTTTTTGTCAAGCTCCTTTACAACTTTTCTTATGTTTGACTTTACGATGAGGGACATTTTATACATAAATTTATTAACTTTATATTTTTATGCGTTACGTATTAAGATGGCACTTACATATGAACAATTTAAGGGGGAATTGGATAATGAAAGACCATTTAGATTAGATGAATCTCCAGACGGGATATATTTTGTTGATGGAAGAAGAGTTTCAGCAGACGTTTATTTTGAAAATTTTGGAAAAGAAATAGATGAACATCCTATACTTAATCCCAGACGTATTTTAGGATAATAATCCTTCAGATTTTTTACCTTATCTGCTCCAAAAGTTTAATAACTTTTTCCTTCCCTATCGTAGTGA
>CAYXIC010000046.1:0-3092 GCA_964465625.1 Candidatus Woesearchaeota archaeon | reverse complement strand
CAGCAACGTTCGCGGCAGGGTGCTTCTGGCACATACAGGAAAGCTTTGACAAGCTTAAAGGCGTTGAAAGCACCATGGTGGGATACATAGGCGGAAAAGTCGAGAAGCCGGTTTACAGAAATGTTTGTTCTGGCAACACAGGGCATGTCGAAGCTGTTCAGGTGGTGTTCAACCCTGAAAAGATAAGCTACAATCATCTTCTTGACACGTTTTGGAAAATACACAATCCGACGACAAAAGACAGGCAGGGTTTGGACATAGGAAAACAGTACAACTCCATGATTTTTTACCACAATGCAAGGCAAAAGAAAATTGCAGAAGAGTCAAGAAACGAAATGCAGAAAGCCATGGAGAAAAAAATTGTCACGGAAATCAAGAAAGCGCCGAAGTTCTGGCCCGCAGAGGAATACCACCAGAAATATTATGAGAAGAAGGGAGTTTTTAGGCCTGCGGAGACATATTGATAGTGCTATAGGCTTCTGTTGTTGCTTGCAGAAATATATCTCTTACTGTTGGCTGGTAGTCTTTTGATTTTGCCTTACTTTTTGATTTAATAAGGGTTAGGTCTTCTATCTCTTTTTCCTTCAAATGGGACTCTGAAATCATGTGATAGACAATTCCAAGATATGAAAGGCAAACCCGCCTAGTTGAAACCATCATATCCATTTCATCCAATCCACTCTCGCTAAACCTAATGTGATCGGAAGGATCATCGCTGACCATCATTCTCTTTAAATAAGAATTTGCTTCCAAAGTCATTGCCTTAAATATGTCAAGGTACTGTCCGTTTGCGATTTCAAAAGGATACCCTTTTCTAACCAATTTTATTGAATTTATTGCCTTATTAAGATCAGATATTGAATTTCTGTTTTTTAGAGTATCCAAAAGAAATCTTTCAAAGTCCTGGAAATAGCCTATGCCCTCTGCAGGATTGGCGCTTGACTCTTCATCAAAGAACCAATTTACAAAAGTTATAATTTTGTCCAGAACAGTCCTGTAAGTCCTTACATCCGCGTATTTTGGAACAGTTTCGTCTGCTAATTGCTCTAATCTCTTTGGCATTTCTCGTCTCTTTGTATTCAATGTTTAATCTGAAAACCAAAAAATAAAACAATAAAAATATTTGTGTGTTGAACAATTACATGCTCTTGTAAGCGTAGTATATCAGCCACAGTCCGCTCAAGCCCACAAGGTCGTAGACTATGCTAAGGACAACAGGCCATGAACCCAGTAGGGTTTCAACCAAATTGTAGTTGGCTATTCCGATGAGCCCCCAGTTCAATGCGCCGACTATCACAAGAATCATTGCAATCCACTCAATTGCCTTCATCATTTGTACCTCCTTTCACGCCTTTTTGTTCCATACAATAAGATAAAGGATTATATAAATATATTTAATTGTTCAAAAAGCGATTATATAATTTAAAATTCCCGCAAAAGCCACCCATAGGAAATAAGGAATTAGCAAGTATGAAGAAATTCTGTTAATTTTCCAAGTTGCGTAAATTATTGATATTATCGAAATAAGAAGGGCAATTAAGACATAAAATGCGCCTGTTGTATTTTGCATTCCAAAGAAAACATAGCTCCAAAATGCGTTAAGGAAGAGATTTAACCCGAACAGCAAAGCAATAATCTTCTTTTCCGGGAAATTTTTTGCAGAAATCCATGCCAAGTATAGGGAAAGTGCTATAAAGAAAAACAAAATATTCCAGATAATCGGAAAAACCCAGTTTGGTGGCGTTATTTCGGGTTTTATTGAATCATACCATTGCGAGTTCACACTGTCTGAAGTAAATGTGCCGCCTATAAATGCAACAACATAAACCACAAGCAATGAAATAACAAAAGCCTTCCAGTCGTGTTTCATTTTAGTATATATGGAAAATTGTTTTTAAAACATACCCAAAGTTTTTTAAAATGTCCATTATTGAAAAGAATTCATGACAGAGGGAAAGAGGGTTCCAAACGTTGTTTTCAAGACCCGTATCAGGGACGAGTCTATTCAGGGGGAGAACCCGTTCAGGTGGCAGGACGTCAAAAGCAGGGAACTCTTTAAAAAGAAAAGGGTTGTTGTCTTTGCGCTTCCGGGAGCCTTCACGCCAACCTGTTCCTCAACGCATCTCCCGGGATACGAAAAATTTTACGACGAGATAAAATCACAGGGAGTTGACGAGGTTTACTGCATCTCTGTAAACGACGCTTTTGTCATGTACCAATGGGGAAAGCACCAAAACGCGAACAAAGTCAAATTAATTCCCGACGGCAGCGGGCTTTTCACGAAGAAAATGGGCATGCTGGTAAAAAAGGACAATCTTGGATTTGGAAAAAGATCCTGGCGTTATGCAATGGTAGTGAACAACGGAGTTATTGAAAAAATGTTCATTGAACCCGGTTTTGGCCATGACTGCCCGACAGATCCCTTTGAGATTTCCGACGCTGAAACCATGCTTGAGTATCTAAAAAGCAAAAGCCAGGGCGCTGTTTGAGAAAAATGAAAAATCATAAATGCGCCCATTGCGGCAGGAACATGGAAGAAGAGGGAACAGAAGAGGAAATAAGAAGCAAGGGCGGGAAAAAAGCAAAAGGGCAGGCTTATGTTTGCGGGAATTCCGGATGCGAATCGTACAATAAAGAAGTCGGTTTTTAATTCTCATGGCAAAATGCAAGAACAAATACCTTTTGCCGCTGAACAAAAAGGACATTTATCACTGGCACGAACATTCCTCACCTGTTCATAAAGAAAAGTTGAAAAATTCCTTGGACATGTTTGTGGAAAAAGAAACAATGGTTTATGCCGCGCAAAGCGGAAAAATTGTCTGGATAAAAAATAATTCAAAAAAACACGGAATTGGGAAGAAATATTTGAATCTTGGAAACAGGATTGTCATAAAGCACAAAAACAATGAGTACAGCGCTTATGAGCATCTAAAGTATAAAGGAGTTGTTGTAAAAAAAGGACAAAAAGTTAGAAAGGGCCAGTTGATTGCATTTACAGGAATGAGTGGATGGATTGCCCAGCCGCATTTGCATTTTGAGGTTTTCAACAATCCCTCAAGGGACGAAAGCGAGGGCGAAACCCTTAGAGTTTT
>CAYXIC010000045.1:0-3110 GCA_964465625.1 Candidatus Woesearchaeota archaeon | reverse complement strand
GCTGACGCACAGCTCTGTCATGATAACGATTTACGGCGAGGGAACAAAAAGGAAAAGTTAGCACGGAAAAAATTAAATAGCAAGATTTGTTTCTCATGCCATGCCGCACCAGTGCGTCCACTGCGCAAAGATTATTGGGACAGGAAGCAAAGAGGTTTTTGAAGGCTGCGGCAACTGCGGCGGGCATTTTTTCTTTTATGTAAAGGACGAAGAGGTTGGCAAAATTAACGAAACACCCATTGAAATTCCAAAGGGCGAGAGGAAAAAGGTCGAGGCGGACATTAGGGACATGGCGGGAATTCCCGATGAAAGCTCTCCTGTTATTCTGGACATAGAATCAATAAGGGTTTTCGGGGAAGGCAAGTATGAATTGGATCTTGTAAATCTTTTCAGCAGGAGAAAGCCGATAGTGTACAAGCTTGAGGAAGGAAAGTACATAATCGACCTCAGTTCCCTTAAAGAAGACGCAAAAAAAGAGGAAGATTGATTTTCTTGAGATAGCCTATGGATAAACAATAACCATTAGTCCCCAAGTTTTCATAGCGGGTTAATAGGAATTTTTTATGTACCATAGTGAAAGCGTCTGACTAAATTTAAATAACAGGATATCTACATTTTATCATAAAAACCATGGCAAAGAATATTAATGAAATTCTAAAAGGGGTTTTGAATAGTATTAGGTTAAAAGATAACGAGGTAAAATCCATTGATAATTCTTTAAAAGATTTTACAGATAAAATAGGCAAAAGCATAAAAAAAAGCAGATTAAACGTGGAGGTTTTTGTCGGCGGGAGCTTTGCCAAAAAAACCATGATAAAAAAAGGCAATTATGACGTGGACATTTTCCTGAGGTTTGACAAAAAATACAGTGAGAATATCTCCAGACTGGCGGAAAATCTTCTCAAGGGACTGAAAAAGGAGAAAATTCACGGCTCGAGGGATTATTTCAGAGTCGGTTCAGGGGAAAACGTGTTGTTTGAAATCATCCCTGTAATAAGGATAAAAAAGCCGGAAGAGGCGAGGAATATAACAGACCTTTCGTTTTTCCACGTTAACTATGTAAAAAAGTTTCCAAAAAAACTTTTTGACGAGATAATTATTGCAAAGGCGTTTTGCCACGCAAACAACTGCTACGGCGCAGAGTCATACATAAGGGGTTTTTCCGGCTATGCATTGGAACTGCTGGTTTACCATTACGGGGGCTTTCTTAAATTCGTAAAAGCAATGACAAAGATAAACGTAAAGGAAAAAACAGTTATAGATGTTGGGAAAAAATTCAAGAACAAAAATGAGGTTTTGATGGACATAAACAGCGCAAAGCTTCAATCGCCGATAGTTCTTGTTGACCCCACATACAGGCAGAGAAACGCCCTTGCCGCGCTGTCAACCGAAACCCTGAAGAAATTCCAAAAAGCCTGCAAAAGCTTTCTAAAAAATCCAAATATAAGATTCTTTGAGAAAAAAGACATTGATTTTGAGAGAATGAAAAAAGAATCCAAAAAGAGAGGGTTTGATTTTGTTCTTGTAAAAGCCAAGACAGAAAAGCAACCCGGCGATATAGCAGGAAGCAAGCTGCTGAAATTCCACAATTACCTTTCAAAAGAGATTGAAAAGTATTTTTACATTAAGGGAAAGGAATTTTCATACCAAAAAGGCAGTTTAGCGATTTATGCATTTTCAGCAAAGAGCAGAAAGGAAATTATCCATAAAGGTCCAAGCGTAAACGACAAGAATAATGTCCAAAAGTTCAAAAAAAGGCACAAGAATGTCTTTGTAAAATCACAGCGCGTTTACTCAAAGGAGAAAGTTAAATCTGATGTTAAAGAATTCGTTTCCGACTGGAAGCGAAAGAACAAAGATAGGCTGAAAGAAATGCATATTATTGGTTTGGAGGTTGTTTAGGTTTATTTAAATTTTTATGGTAATCTAATTCTCCTTGGCAATCCTGAAACATCTACACCATATTTTATAGCAACGTCTCTATAATGAACATAATCATCCATAGCTTTTATCAGCTCTTCAGACATATTATAGTTAATTTCCCCTATTGTTAATTTTTTAACATATCTTTCCACAAGTAGACGACATCCATGCATGCCATCCACTGCATTTTGCCCCCTAAACTCCATAGCTTCTTTTGAGTCGTATTTTTCTAAAACCATCTTAGTTTTTTAGCGCCTTCTCGAACAGCGCTGCAAAAGCCTGCGCGAAAAACTCTGAATTTATCCATATTGCGCTGTCTTCCTCGTCCCTTCCCTTTGACAGATAGAAAAGTATTTCCTTCCTGTCCACTATGAAGAACTTTACATTGACATTTATCTTCTTGAATTTCATCTCCAGGTTTTTCGAGACGTCGCTGATAAGCTTTTCGTCGCCCGACAAGGCAACTTTTAGATTTACGTTTGCCTTTTTCAATGACTCAAATGTCTGCCTGAAAAGCTTTGCCTTTGAGAAAAGCTCGTCAACATTCGTGCAAATTATGACTTCGTTCTTTGCGTTTTTCATTATTTCCCTAACATGATTTGAGATGTTTGAGCGTCCCTTAAGCGCTATTGAAACGTCCTCTTTCTTTACAGGTTCAAGACCTCCGAGGTACAAAGACTCAAGAGTCTCGAATTCGTTTGTGGTCTTTATTTTTGACAGTTCGACCATTTTTTCCTCGGCATCCTTTCTGACATTGTTCTTCAGCTTTTCAATTATCATCTTTGGCTTCACGCCTATGTATTTTACAGGCTTTCCAAGCTTTGCTATTGCAAATCCCCTTTTCTCGAGCGATTCAAGAACGTCGTATGTCCTGCTTCTTGGAACCCCTGAAAGGCTTGCAACCTCTCCCGCGGATGCTATTCCTTTCTTTAATAGGGCAAGCCAGACTTTTGCCTCGTAAATGTTCAGGCTAAAGTAGTCCCTTACTTTCTTTATCAGATCCTGTTTTACTAACATAACCAACCCAAAAACCACCGCTTTAAAAACCTTTCTATTTGTTACTTTTTTAAAGTGAGAACATATTGGAAAGGTTTAAAATATCAGTAAAGATAACGACCATATGGGATTAAATCTTGAACCTGTAGACAAATCTGTAATAGGAGGGTTGGCGGCCTTGGCTCTTGCGG
>CAYXIC010000044.1:0-3244 GCA_964465625.1 Candidatus Woesearchaeota archaeon | reverse complement strand
CCGAACCATTGGTTTTAGATGGAGAAAGGCCCGGCGAAACATTAAACGTTCCAGAGTACATCACTACAATGTGCAAGAGGTATAAAATTCCTTATTCTGATGAATAACATTCTAAGCAAACATCAAATAAAAAGCGTTCTCCAAACAAGGTGCAATTCCTCTAAATCTTTCCCTAATTGTTGGTCTTGAAAGCCTGTTCAATACCTTGGCTTCCTCGCTGTTTGGATCAAGATGCTCTGGAAAATATCCTCGATTAAATCCAGCATTCCATATTCCTAATTTGTCTTTAAGATAAGCCTCAGAGGCAGACACAAATTCCGCCATGCTGCCCTTTCTTCCACGGGGCTGCAAATAAACTTTTTTCTCTCCAAATCCTCTTTTTGCAACAAAACCTTCCCCGACAATACACAACCCTTCCTGAGTAAACCTCATGCCTTTATTATGTGAATATGTTTTAACTTCCATCTTATTCAAAAAAATCTATTCCCAGCTCCTCCTCTATTTCCTTGTGCTTTTTGCTCTCCATGCTTTCGCCCTGATGGCCTAAAATCTGCGAGCTTTTCACTCCAGTGACTATCAGAAGAACGCGTATGGAACTTTCCATGTCGGGGGAAATCTGCGCGCCCCAGATTATTTTTGCGTCCGGGTTCAACTTGTTTCCCACAGTTTCAACAATAAGCTTGCATTCATCCAAGGACATGTCGTTGCCGCCAACGACGTTTATCAGAGCTCCCGTGGCGTCGGAAACATCGACATCAAGAAGGGGGTTGTTCAGGGCTTTTTCAACAGCTTCCAATGCCCTGTCCTGCGTGTTGGACTCGCCCATGCCTATCAGGGAAACTCCTCCGTTGGTCATCACAGCCCTTATGTCGGCAAGGTCCAAGTTCACAAGTCCGGATGTCGTGACAAGCTCTGTTATTCCCTTAACCGCGTTTGTCAAAATCTCGTCCGCAATTTTGAACGCAGTGTGCAAAGGCAAATTAGGGGCAAGTTCAAGCAGTTTGTCGTTGGGTATTACTATAAGCGTGTCAACGACAGACTCAAGTTTTTCCAAGCCGTCCATGGCATTTTCAATCCTTTTCTTTCCCTCAACCGTAAACGGCAAGGTAACGACGCCGATAGTGAGCATGTTCTGCTTTTTAGCGATTCCCGCAATCACCGGCGCTGCGCCTGTTCCAGTGCCTCCCCCAAGGCCGCAGGTTATGAAAACCATGTCGCTGCCTGTTATTTTTTTCCTTATGTCAGACTCTGATTCCCTCGCGGATTCCTCCCCTATCTTTGGATTGCTTCCCGCTCCCAATCCCTGGGTTAATTCCTTTCCTATGAGGATTTTGTAATCCGCGTTTGTGTAAAGAAGATCTTGGGCGTCGGTGTTCATCGCGATAAGCTCGCCGCCCCTGATTCCTATTTCCCTCATCCTGCTCAAGGAATTGTTTCCGCCGCCGCCGACGCCTATGACCTTTATCTTTGCGGCCTGCCTCTTTATAAGTTCCTCAAGCTCCTTGTCTATGTCCCTGACCTCTTCGGAAAGCCCCTCTGTGTGCTTGAACCCCTTTTGATTGTAAGCCTCTTCCATTGTAAGAATAAACCGCAAATCTTTATAAGAATTGTTGTGATTTTTATTCAGTTAGTTTATAAGATGTTTTTTTGCTTCTTTAACGACATGGTCAAGATATTGCCTGAATTCAGGAGGTAAATTTTCAGTTTGCCGCATCCAATAATCGGTTGTTTTTTTATCAAGGACTATTCCATGATAGGCCCTTGCAAGATGGACAACGTAAATGCCATGAAAAAATTCAGACAGTTCTGGTGATTGCGGGTCATAATGACCTTCACCGCCCCAATCAAAATGAAGTTCTGTTAAGAAATTGGGTGTGTTATCTGCCTTGTCTTTTTTTAGTGCGTAAAAAAAATTGTGCCAAGCCTGGCTTTCATTGGGAATTTTAATGCCTTCTTTGGTCAATTTAGCGATTAAACCCCTTCCAAGGTCAAGTAAAGTAAATTCTTGAGATGCTAATTTTGTTTCCATACCTTAATGTTATAGCAAAGGTTTAAAATTATTTCTATGGTTTATCACTTTCCTTTTTCTTTTCCGCATCTGGTTTTGACTTTGCCTTCCCTATCTCCCTGACCTCCAAATCCAAATCCAAAATGCCCTTGAACTTGTCCTTGAAAAGCTCCACGAACTTTGAAAGCCCTTTTTCCGCCTCAACGGTTATTTTTTTGTTATTTATCTCAAATTTCATATCCCTCTTGAACAAAAACTCTATCAGTGATTTGGCCTTTTCGTTCAAGTCATCTATTTTCCTCAAGACATTCACCCTGTAAACAACTGTTTTTCCAGCCAAAGGATTGTTGAAGTCAACTATCACCCTTCCCCCGGAAGAGGATATGACCTTAGCGATTCTTCCGTCGAAGTTGAACGTCATTCCCGCGACGGGATTGAGTTTCTGCTCCCTGAACGCCTTTGACGGCATTATCTGTATAAGTTTTGGATTTCTTGTTCCAAATGCCTTTTCAGGACTTAGCTCAACTTCGTATTTTCCCAGATTCTTGCCCATAAGAAAATCCTCCAAACCCTCTAGGAACATGCCTTCCCCCAAACAGAAGGCGAGGGGTTTTGTTTCAACCTCGTGAGTGTGCCCGGAATCTGCAAAATGAAGCTTTTTCAGGTCTTCTTTTACGTTGGAGTCGAACATCTCGCCGTTTTTCACCGTGCCCGTAAATTCTATCTCTATGAAATCCTTTTTTTTCAATATCATGGAAAAACAATAAAAAACCCATTTATCAAATTTTCCTTTTTGCTTTTTCAAAAATCTTTATAAACGCGGCCTTTTTAGGTTAGTGATGGTTTTGAGGATAATCAGCGCAACAGAGGCGAAGGCGGGAACAAGCATCATTGTCGACGGAGTTCCATACACTGTAAAGAACATAGAAACAAGCAAGACGGGAAAGCACGGCGCGAGCAAATGCAGGATAGAGATGATTGGAATAATTGACGAAAGAAAGAAGATTATTGCCGTTCCGGGGCATGAAAAGTTTAGTGTGCCACTTGTGGAAAAAAGAAAGGCACAAGTCTTGTCTAAACTGGACGGCAAAGTAAGTGCAATGGACCTTGAAAGCTTCGAAACCATTGAGCTTCCATGCTCCGAGGAATTAAAAAACGAGATAGAAGAAAACTCGACAATCGAGTACTGGAATGTCGAGGGAAAATTGATAGTAAAGAGGAAACTGTAAAATGGCA
>CAYXIC010000043.1:0-3617 GCA_964465625.1 Candidatus Woesearchaeota archaeon | reverse complement strand
TTCAATCTCCTCCGCTTTCGCCTTTTTTATTATTTTGTGGCTTCTTTCAGGGTTTTCAGAGTCGTAAAACTGCCTTGAATGCAATATCGGTTTGTTGTTTCTCACAACCCTTACTTCACGAGCCTTTATGACTCTCGCGTTTCTGCCGCTGTTTTCAAGGTTTTCAAAATTCAATGACAATTTGCCCATCTCCTCAAAGCACAATTTCACCATCTTGTCAAATTCACTCATTTCCCTTGCCTGATTGCTCATGAACGAAACAATTTCCTTTGGTATTGAGACAGCGTAACTGTTGCCGACCATCCTCATTTTCACGTTAAACTCCTTGTTCCTTAAATTAATAAATTTATTGTAATTTTCAACATCAATCGGATGCAGAACCTTTTCGTCGCACTTTTCACACGCCATCGCCCTCAATAGAAATCCGTTTTTGGAAACATTTACCCTGTGCATCTTTTTGTTGCACTTGCTGCAAAGTATCGTGTTGTCGAATATGTCTTGCGCCATGTTAGGACACCTGCGGTTTCCTCACACTAACCTTCCCTTTGTTTAATTTCATATTAGGTGAAAGGAGGTGCATAGAATTATTCATAATATACACCAACTTGTATACACACGCAAATGTATATTTATAAATGTTTTGGGTGGTTGGAAAATGAATAAATCTTCAAAAAATGAAAAGATATAAAAATACTAATTTACTATTTTTAATAAGACATTCACGGCCTTAAAAAGCCAAAAATGTTTATAATAACAAAACGGACTGTATAGGACGAATTCATGCGAATGAGTAGCCTATATGGGTTGAGGGGCTCTGCCCACTTTTTTATTTTTTAAGTTTATTTAAGTAGTATTTTAAAGAAGCTATTTCTGCAGGATAGTAATCAAAGTAATTATAGATTTTTTTAGAAAAGGTATTTGTAGCATGTTTTTTTCTACCAGCCGCAGCTACAACATCTGCAAACTTTATTAATTCATTATCCCTAGCTTGTCCAATTGATATCTGATAATTTATATTATTTGCAGAAGAGATTTTTCTTAAATAATTAATAGTCTTATTTATATCCATAAAACTTTCTACACATACTGTTACAGGATAACTATTTAATTCTTTAGAATGTTTTTTTAGTGTCTGAAAATATAATGCAGAAAATATCTTCTCATAATTTCCACTTTTATTAGGTCCACAATATTGTATCAATTCTTTCCAATATTTACTTTTAAGATGGGTGCAAACCATCCTTACGTTAAGCCCATTAAGTAAACTAATTAAACTTTCTATTTCATTTATTCTAAGAGATGAACCTTTGCTTTTTCTATGTAAAAACCAAGGATATTTCTTTTTCACAACACTAACAATTTTTGTGATTTCATGAGTTTGTATGCTAATCAACCCTATAAACACCTCTTTTTTAGGTTGACCGCTAACATCAATACAAAATTGTAGTGGAGGTGTCATAAAAGATTTAGATTTAGATTGTTTATAAGATTAATCTCACCACCACAAAATTCCCAATCTGTAAAGAGTCCAGCCTATCCAAAGAACCAGAACAAGATACAAAAGAGCCCAGCCTTTTGACAGGGGAAACCAGTTGTATTTCTGCCTTGCGACTTTCTTGTACCACTTCACGGCGCGTGGCGAGCAAGCCATCAAATTGGCAATTATGGAATCCGCAAGCAATACGTAAAATATTAGGGCTTCCCAGTTGAATGCCATAACTCATCAAAGATAGGGGTTTTTATAAAAGTTACATCCACCATCCAGGACTGTATCTCTCAACCATTTTCCTTGCCCATTCTTCTAAGTCGCCTTCTTTTGCAGTAAAAAACCTATGCGCATAAGGACCTGTAAACTCTCCTTCGTCCTGTACACTCCTTAAATAATCTTCAATTTCATCAAAAGAATAAAATTTAACCGCAGGACATTTATCATAAGCGCATTCTCCTCCCAATCTATGTATCCCTTTTAATGGTTTGGTAAAAAAAATAAAAGAGGCGTGCCTAATCTCATTACATTTGTCATATGACACCATAATTGACGAATCCCTTGGGGAAGGAATGCATTCCATCTGCTCCAAGGCCTTTCTCATATTTTCATTTGAATTATTTGTGAATACAAGAACATCATGAGGCAAAACACCAAGAAGAAAAAGAGCAGTGCCATAGCAATTCCTATCCGCCATGCCTGAAGGCTTTAGTGCGGTTGTTATTCTTTCTTTCATAGGGGGAATCGATTTCCATTTTAAAAAAGACATGAAATACCTGATTTTTTTAATATTATAAAGATTTTGTCAAACAGATACATAAAAAAGATTTATAAATCAAAATATTTCTGGGTTTTCATGGCAGATGATGAACTGTACAAAAAATTAACCGAAGGAAGGACCTTGTCAGCGAAGCATATGGAAATGATTAAAAGAGTCATAGAAATAAAGCAAGAGGAGCTGATACTGGTTTCGCGCATTGTAAGAGGGAAAGGCAAATTAAAGGGCCCTGTTTTGGGTGTTTTTGACAGGTACGAGGAAGATTCGCGCAATTTCTTAAATGCGAACCGTGCTTTTTTAAACCTGGTTTTTGCAGGGCAGCCTTACTTACTTGAAAACATAACTCTCCCGGGAAACGTCAAATATTCGGCATTTCTTCCAAAAAAAGATTTTGGTTATGGTAGTGATAATGGAAAACATCGCTGCGCTGTCCAATTCATCGATAAACTTGCTGTTGGCAGGGAAGAGATATTGAGAGACTTGAAGGATGGCTTTGATGGCAATTATAGGGGGCATGCAGAAACAGTTTCGAGAATGAAGGAACCTTACATAATCATTGAAAGATTAGATGGGTTGGCGTCCAGCAAATAAAAACTTATAAATTCCGGAAAAGTATTTGGATTTATAATGAAAGGGTTTTTAGAAGAGGAATACACATTCTTTGACACTTCAGACGGACTTTTCAGGAGAAAGGGAGAAGTCGTTATTCTAGAGGGTTCTTATCCAAAATCAGAGCGATACATGCGAGAGATGGCTGTAAATGATTTCAACAAATACCCATTCGTAGTAAAAAACTCTCTTTTTTTTCAAGGCTGGTTTCCAATAATTGGCTTTCCCCTTGACGAAAGATATTTTCTGAACAGAATGGCTTTTCTTGAGGAGATAAAAGAGAAACATTTAGAAGACAGGACTATTTGGAGGGAAACAGGAAAACCATGCATTGCCTTTTACTTGAGACAGTAAATAAACCACTCACTTTAAAAATATGTTTCTCTTTTCCCCTTGATGAACATAAAAGAGGCCTGGAAAAAGTTTTGGTACCTGGTTTGGGAAGACGACTCGTTCAAGGGCTGGGTTATTTCCATTGTCCTAATATTCATATTCATAAAATTCATTTTCTTTCCTGTTCTCAGCCTTGTAACAGGCACAACAATACCGCTGGCAATTGTGGAATCATGCAGCATGTACCATCAGGGAAATATATTAACTAATTTTGACAAGTGGTGGGAAAGCCACGAGGAAAGGTACTCGAAGTTCAACATAACAAAAGGTGATTTTGAGCGGTTTAGGATTTACAACGGCTTCAACAAGGGAGATATTTTGTTCATAATAGGGACAAATCCGGAAAAGATT
>CAYXIC010000042.1:0-3868 GCA_964465625.1 Candidatus Woesearchaeota archaeon | reverse complement strand
TGCTGAAAGTAAACCCGAATTCGCAGTACAGCTGCTTGCCAAGCGACTGCAAAAACGACTATTCATATTCCAACCCACAAGCTTCCAAGACGCTGTCCATGGAAAAAAACCAGGAAAAAATTCTCGGTTTTCTTTTTACCGGAAACAATTTTGAATCCCTGTCCTCGTTTTCCCTGAGGGTTTCAAGCAACGCCCAGGAAGACAGTTCAAAGCAGCTGCTGATTGACATTTTGAACGACGATTCGGCGGAATGGCAGTCATACAAGCCCTCAAACAACTTTGACAATGAAAATTACGGCTGTTTTGCAAACGCGACAGAGGAATCCCTGATTTTCAACCAGGTTTACTGCGAAAAGATGAACATACCCGTTTCGCCAAAAGTTGAGATAGGTGCGTATGTAATAAAAAACCCCGATATTCCCGGAAACGCGACGCTGGTTTTTAGCATAGAGGGTAATTCTTCTGAAATCGTTGGTTCGTGCGAGGTAACGGCTTCGGCGACAGGGAGAATATCATGCATTCCTAGCGCGAAAATAGACATGAACCAGGATTATTTTGTCTGCGTAAAGGCAAAATCCTCGTCGTCTGACGAAAACAAATTCAAGGTTGAATCCGAAACAAGCAACCCGTGCGGATACGCATCGACACAGGAAAACAAGAGGGACTTCAGGATATTTTCAAAGCCGGGGAGGTTTGCGGCTGTCGGGGAATTCCAGTTGAACAGCTCTGAATCGCAAAAATCGGGTGGAAACTCAAATCTTGAAAATTACATAAAAAACTACGTCATAGGCAGGTACGGCACAAACTGTTCAAACGGGTGCGTCGTCCCGTTCAGGGTTGTGTCGCAGGCATCAAATCACGGAATAACATTGTCGAACATTAGCATCTTTTATGTTTCCGAGGGAACGCCAAAGGAGGAAAAGAACATCTACGACCTTTCGGAAATTCCCGCAGTGGCAAGCTCTGGATTTCAGAAGTTGAATTTTGACAGCGCCAATTTCTCTGTGTCCGGAGAGCAAAATGAAAACAAGACATACTCCCTTGAGCTAAACGGCAATGAAATTTTTGAAAAAATCATCTCGTTTACCCAGGGCGTTGAGATAATTTCCCTGGTTCCAAAGACAGTTGTTGCCGGTTTTCCGACTAAATTTACCCTGACTGTAAAAAACCCCGCAAACGCCAGCCCTGTAAGGTATGAATGGAATTTCGGAAACAATGACACGCAAACAACCAGCGAAAGCCAGGTTACATACACTTACAACAGCATTGGAACATTCCAGATGACTGTCAAGGCGATGATTCAAAACAATTCCGCGACTTCAAAGACATTTATTGTAAACGCCAAAACGCCAAAGGAAGCCGTGAATTCGCTTTTGAAGGAAAAGCTCAGTGATTTGGGAAATTTAAACGCCAAGCTTGATTCCCTTCCGGAGTTCCAAAAGTCGGAATTGAAAAGGGTTCTTGAAACAGGGAAAATTGAAGGCGACATAGCAAGCCTGCAGCAGAGAAATTCAACAGCCCAAACCGACAGCGACTATGTCAAGATAATGGCCGAGTTGGTAAGCGTGAACGTTCCAAAGTCCGTCTTCGAGAGCGGCAGGGCTGACCTTGTGCCTTTTTCCACGAACGCGGAAAGCATAAACCTGGACGTTTTGAAGGAGATAGACTCTTCCGGAGCAGGCTACGAGCAAAGCGAGGCGGAGCTTTATGGCGACGCGATTGTTTCATGGAACATAGAGAACGTCAATTCGAAAATAAGCTTCTATGAATTTTCCGCGCAGTATGAGGACGCAAGCAGCGCGGTTTTGAGGACTTTCAGGATAGACATCGATGAAAATCCAAACAGGGGAAATTTTTACTTTGTTATAAAAAGCCTTCAGGACATGGAATTCATGGACAATTACGGGCAAAGAGAAATCTTGGGATATGAGTACATAAAACTCGACAATCAGGGGCAGGCAATAGAGTTTTCCACCACTGAAGAGGTCGGCTTCAGCGAAATTCCGGTGTTCATGACCCCTGAATTCAGGGATCTGTCAGTAGTGTCTCCGGGAGACATAGCGTCTGTCGAGGACAAGAGCAAAAAAATTCTCGTCCTTGTGGTTTTGTTCGTTGCGGTTTTGGGATTTGCAATTTACATAGCGCTTCAGGAATGGTACAAGAGGAGGTATGAGGACTACCTCTTCAAAAACAAGAACAATTTGCTGAACATAGTTTCCTATATACAAAGCTCGATGAAAAAAGGCGTCAAAAACGAGGATATTGAAAAGGGCTTGAGAAAATCAGGCTGGTCGTCGGAACAGATAACATACGTGATGAAGAAATACGCGGGAGAGAGGACGGGGATGTTTGAGATACCCCTGGATAAAATAAGGAAACTTTTCTCAAGGGGAAACGAAGACACCTTCAGGGCAGGCGGAAAAAAAGGAGATTCCCAAGAGACGAAGAAATAAATCACCAAAATTTATAAACTAAAAGAGCAAAATAGCATTGATGAAGATAAAAAGTTTTTTCGGCAGGATATTCGGTTTTTTCGGGCGCAAAAAGGACGTCAAGCTCGGCTTTTACGGGCCGCCAAACGCCGGAAAAACCAGTTTGGCAAACAGGATATGCAAGGACTTTACGGGAGAGGAGATAGGCGCTGTCAGCAAGATACCGCACGAGACAAGGAATGTCCAGTTCAAGGAAAAAGTCGAGATAAAATACAAGGGCAAAAAGATGGTCTTCAAAATGGTTGACACTCCCGGAATAGCGACGAAAATAGACTACGAGGACTTCCTCAAGTACAGGATGAAAAAGAGGGACGCGAAAAAAAGGGCCAAGGAAGCTACGCAAGGTGTTATCGAAAGCATAAAATGGCTTGACGACATGAACCTTGTCGTTGTGGTATTGGACGCGACCGGGAATCCTTACGACCAGGTGAACATCACGATAATAGGGAACCTTGCCGCGAGAAAAATACCCGTGCTGATAGTCGCTAACAAAATTGATTTAAGAAAGTCCAACATAAAAAAGGTCGAGGCTGCTTTTCCCGAGTACAAAGTTGTCGGATTGAGCGCAAAGTACGGAAAGAACCTTGACAGGTTTTACGAGGAGGTTTTCAAGCTGACAAAAAAACTCTAAAATGGCGAAAAAAAGAGTCAGAAGAATAAAGGGGTTCAGCATACAATTCATGCCTTATTCGGAAATAAGGGACTTAAACAGCGACGAAAGGATAAGGAAGATATTGAAGATAGTTCTTGGAAACAGCATCCTTATTTTGCAGGGAAAGTTGAAAAACGAGGAGGAGGCGAGGCTTATAGGGGACACCATGGCCCTTGTGGGGCATTTGAAAAAATTCAAGGGCGTTGAGCTCGCGGTGATATCGGGAAACAACAGGGAAAATGTTTTTGGGAGGGTAAGGACAGAGCTGGTAAGGGCGATTTCCGGCGGAGACCTTGGCGCCGTGACCATAATCGGCCCTGCGACAATAGTCAAGGAAATAAAAAGAAACCCGAAGAAGATTGAACTCTTTCTTAATAGATAATCACCACAATTATAATATTCACAGTTACAAGCGGCCATATCCCCAATAAATAAAAATATAAAAACACAAAAGACTTTTTATCCGCAATAAAAAATGCCTCTGGAAAAATTCTCCATGACAAGGGTCGTTACAAGGGACATAATCGTCGATTTTCTTCAGGCAATAAGAAACATTTTGGGAATGAGGCTTACCGGATACGAGGAAATAATAGGCAAAAACATAAAAGCCCTGATAAGGTCTGCGGAGAAAAGGTACAAAGTCAGTTGGTGGAGGCTCTCGGTCAATCCGCTGACGCACAGCTCTGTCATGATAACGATTTACGGCGAGGGAACAAAAAGGAAA
>CAYXIC010000041.1:0-4079 GCA_964465625.1 Candidatus Woesearchaeota archaeon | reverse complement strand
ATGTTGAGGGAATAGGGCAATTGCATCCGGAGTGCTATGCTGACACGTACACTGCTGAGAATATGGCGGAAGCGGAAAAATATGCTTTGGAAATAGCGGAGAAATTATATGGCAGATAACAAAAAAGTACAATTGAAGGTCATGGAATCCCTCCAGGATGACGTGCACAAGGGCATTGCAAGAATTGACCACGAGATTATGAGAAGCCTTGACATCAAAAGGGGTGATGTTGTTTTGATAAAAGGTTCAAGGGAAACGGTCGCAATTGCAGACCGCGCGTATCCCGCAGACGTCGGAGAGGGCATAATAAGGATTGACGGAATAATAAGGAGAAATGCGAAGGCGGGAATAGGCGATGTTGTCTCAATCTCAAAGGCGGAGATGAAAGAGGCGAAAAAAATCATGATAGCTCCCGCGCAAAAGAACATCATGGTCCAAGTTCAGGGAGACCACGACGGATTGAAGAAAGGGCTTCTCGGCAGGGCTGTTGTAAAGGGAGACGTCGTTGTCCTTGGCGGCGTTCAGAGGAGAAGGGACTTGATGGCGGAAGGAATTGGAGAACTTGATGACATCTTCGGGGACTTTTTCGGGGGAATCGGCTTTGGAAACCTTGGCGGCGCAATAGCCCAGATAAAATTCATTGTCGTAAGCTCAAACCCAAGCCAGCCTGTGATAATAACAGAGAACACGGAAGTAACGTTGAATCCAAAGGCTGTTGAAATAACGGATGAAAAAATTCCGGAAATAAACTACGAGGACATCGGCGGTTTGAGGGAAGAGATAAAGAAAATCCGTGAAATGGTGGAAATTCCGATGAAGCATCCGGAGATATTTGACAAGCTTGGAATCCAGGCGCCTAAGGGAGTTTTGCTTTTCGGCCCCCCTGGAACGGGAAAAACGCTTCTCGCAAAGGCTGTTGCAAACGAGTCGGACGCAAATTTCATCCTTCTTAACGGTCCCGAGATAATGTCAAAATACTACGGGGAAAGCGAAAAAAAGATAAGGGACATCTTTGACGAGGCTGAAAAAACAGCGCCGTGCATAATTTTCATCGACGAGATTGATGCCATCGCTCCAAAGAGGGAGGAGACAATGGGAGAGGTGGAAAGGCGTGTGGTAAGCCAGATACTGACAATGATGGACGGCATGAAATCCCGCGGAAAGGTAATTGTCATCGGAGCTACTAACAGGATAAACTCAATAGACCCTGCCTTGAGAAGGCCGGGAAGGTTTGACCGTGAAATTTCAATAAACGTTCCGGACAAGGAGGGAAGGGAGTCAATTTTAAAAATTCATACGAGGGGAATGCCTCTTGCCAAAGACGTTGACTTGAAGGAAATCTCAAACGTAACCCACGGTTTCGTTGGGGCGGATTTGGAAGCATTGACAAAGGAATCCGCAATGTCTGTTTTGAGAAAGTATCTGCCGCAGATGAAATTGGACAAGGAGGAGCAAATACCTGTCGAGATTCTGGAAAAGCTCATTGTTCACAAGGAAGACTTCATGGAGGCTTTGAGAAACGTCCGCCCGAGCGCAATGAGGGAGGTTTTGGTTGAAACGCCGAATGTTGATTGGAAAGATGTCGGGGGAATAGAGCCTGCAAAGGAGGAATTAAGGGAAGCCATTGAGTGGCCAATGAAATATTCAGACAGTTTCAAGAGAATGGGAATACTTCCTGCAAAGGGAATATTGCTCTATGGGCCGCCTGGAAGCGGAAAAACGCTTCTTGCAAAGGCCGCGGCAAAGGAGTCTGGAGCGAACTTCATCCAGGTGAAGGGACCTAGTTTGCTGAGCATGTGGGTCGGAAAATCGGAAGAGGGAATGAGGAAGGTCTTTGAAAGGGCAAGGCAGGTTGCGCCATGCATAATCTTCTTCGACGAAATCGATTCTTTGGCGGGAAGGAGGGGAGTTGAAACAGGGACAAAGGTTACAGAGCGCGTTCTCAATCAGATGCTTGCGGAGATGGACGGCCTTGAGGACTTGAGGAACGTAATTGTCATAGGAGCGACAAACAGGCCCGACATGCTTGACCCTGCTCTTTTAAGGCCGGGAAGGTTTGACAAGATACTTTTGGTGAATGCTCCAGAGGAGGAGGGCAGATTGCAGATTCTGAAGATTCACACTAAGAAAATGCCCCTTGCGAAGGACATTTCATTGGAAGACATTGCAAAAAAGACTTCCGGATACACGGGAGCCGACATAGAGGCACTGGCGAGGGAGGCTGCGCTGCTTTCACTGAGGGAGGACATGGAGTCGAAAAGCGTAAGAAAAAAACATTTTGACGAAGCGCTGAAAAAGGTAAAGCCGAGCGTAAGCAAGCCGACGATAGAGGTATACAAAAAGATAGAGGACAATTTCCTGAAGAACACCAAAGCTGCATTGCCTAACGGAAGCAGCTACCTCGGATAGGTTTTTAAACGCATTTCTAAACAACTTATCATGAGAATTTTAATAAATGACTCTGAGCACGCGGCTTTTGACTACACTGAAAATTTTGAGAAATCTATGAAATTGGTGGACAAAATAATAACTCCCTTGGTTCGGGATTATCTTTCAAATGATAATGATGCGGACTACAAGTCATTTGCGGAATCAGCGTTGCATAGACAATTTCCAGCATTGATAGAAGCAACAAATGGGAATTTTAGGGGAAAGAGGATTCTTGACATTGGTTGCGGTTCAAGACATTCGATATATCAAAGGCATGATGAAGAAACCACATATGAGCCTTGGCTTTGCAGGGCTTTGCTTAAAATGGATGCAATGCCTGCGGGAATAGACAAAAATAGCAATGAAGGGGAGAGGTTTGAGAATTACAGGATGGATTTGGAGGAACCAAAAAGAGATTTGCTTTCTTTTTTTCCGTCCGGAAGTTTTGACATAGTTCATTCAATGGGTCTTTTTACTCGGGACGGGGCCCATATCGGCAACATTGAGAGATATTTAGTCCAAGAAGTTAAAAGAGTCTTAAAGCCGGAAGGGTTTTTTGTCCATGATGAGCCCTACTTTGTTACAGGGTTGTCACAGTTACCTTATCATCCTCGACAAGAATCGTATGCTCTGTCTGGGAGACCTTTGAGCCCTTTGAACTCTCCATGAGTACGGCGTAATTTCTCACGTTTCCGTTTTCCTCCAATTGCTTCAGCGCTATCAGTGCTTTGGTCCCGAATTTTTTCACAAGCCATCTTGAGCAGAAAGGCAGCGTTTTGTACTCCTCCACTATGAATCTTAAAACCTCCCTTGCGGTTTGGCTCCTGATGTTTTTGTCGTCCAACAGAAGGTAAGTCGCAGACGGCTTTCCGTCGTAGACAGAGCCGTTTCCGGATGAAGCAAAGGGCTCAATTGCGTAAAGTCCGTTTGAAATAGTTGAGTTGTTCTTGTTGTCAAAATTCGGAATCGTGACACCTGCATGAAGATTGTGGCGCTCTATGCTGTGGCCGAAAAGATTCGTTATAGGGGTTAATTTGTAGGAGGAAATTGTTTCATTCACGATGCGGCCTATCTCCCTTATCTTTATGCCTTTTCTAAATTTTTTTATCACGTTTTCAAGCGCTTCCTCTGAAGCCCTTATTATTTTTTTGTTTTCCTCGCTGTTCTCGAGGTCAATTGAGAATGCGGTGTCGGCAATCCATCCGTCAACATGCGTTCCCATGTCCACCTTCAGCAATCCTTCTGCAACAGACTCGTCGTTGTGATAAGGTATGTAGTGGGCAGCAAAGTCGTCAACGCTTAGGCATGTCGGAAACGCGGGCTTCCCGCCCAGCTCGGCCATTTTTTCCTCTATTTTGTCCGCAATGTCTTTAAGAAGCATGCCCTTTTTGATGAATTTTCTTGAGTATTCCCTCGCTTCAGACAATATTTTTCCCGCCTTCAGCACTTTATCCTTGTCGAGGTTCATTTTTTAAAAAGAGATATCTGGTTTTTAAGCATATTTGTTACCGATAAATTTAAATAATTTA
Source organism: Candidatus Woesearchaeota archaeon (assembly GCA_964465625.1). Taxonomy (GTDB): domain Archaea; phylum Nanobdellota; class Nanobdellia; order Pacearchaeales; family GW2011-AR1; genus CAZLQA01. The sequence goes on along the minus strand of CAYXIC010000041.1, from coordinate 120 downwards.
TGATATTTAGAATATTGCCTGAGTGGAGGGTACCAATAAGGAGAAATGCGGACTAACAGATAATGCTGAGTTCCAATTCTTATGAGGGTTTGATCTCCACGAGGGCACATACATCTTTAT
>CAYXIC010000040.1:0-4133 GCA_964465625.1 Candidatus Woesearchaeota archaeon | reverse complement strand
GTCCTTGGGGGGAAGAAGTTTGGGAAGAAAAGATAAAAAGGCAGAACGAGCTTGGAGTGATTCATGGGGGGAGATTTTCCAAAGCAAAGGAAATAACAGATAAAACAAGGGAAGAAGCCATCAGGTATCTGGACAAAAATGTTTTTCCTCAAATCAAAAAGAAAGGAAAGATAATGGATGCAGGAGTAGGTCCATTGGCAAGGTTCTCCATAGAATTCGCGAAAAGAGGATATAACGTTCTTGGTGTAGATGTTTCTACGACGACAATTCGGCACGCCCAAAAGCATATTTCAAGGCAGAATGCCACAGGAATAAGGCTTATCCAAGATGATCTGACAAAATTGAACAAAATTCATGAAAAATTTGATTTTATTTTCTGCTATGGGACTTTTGGGCATATACCTAAGATATTAGCCCTTGACACGCTGAGGAATTTTTATTCAAAGCTGAACAAGAATGGATTGTGCCTCGTGCATCTTTGGTTGGAAGAAGATTCATCATTGAAAAGTAAATTAAAGGAAGCGGTTTACATGAGCCTTCATAAGATTGGCAAAAAAATGTCCAATAGTTTCTATGTCAATTGCTCTTTTTATTCCAGAGATGAATTAAAAGATTTGTTCAGCTACTCAAAATTTACACCGATTAACGAGGCAAAAGGCGGATTTTTCCTTTTAAGGAGATAATAATCTCTTTTCTCTTGCCCATCCCAAAGTATACTTGTTTGTCTTTAACTCTCGGAATGGTTTGCAATATCTTCCAAGGACAATTGTTCCTCTTTTTACTCTCAGCGCAAGTGTAACATTAGGTGGGAGTTTTACTTTACCCCAGCTTTAATGAAATGAAATTCGCTTTATCTTGTTTTTATATCTTCAAAAAACCACATGGATTCGCCTGCCAGAAGAGAATAATATTCCCAGTCGTCTCTGTAATGATCTCCTATCCATGCATCTTTTTTACTATAAATGCCCCCCCATTTCTCGCTGGGAATGAATCACAGCCTTCTTCATCGTCATTGAACACCCCAAGAACTATTCGGTCTTCATTTTCATACACTATCCCGTTCTCTTTTATTTCGAGTCCATTAATTGCCATTTTTTGCAATAGCTATCTCTGGAATTATGCCTATTGGACTCGCAGAATAAATATACCCTCCCTTTTTATTGTCCCACCATATCACTTCTCTGCACCAATCTTCCCAAGATGTCCATTTTTGACTAGTGCGATCAATTAGGTGTCTATGCGCTCTCTTTATTAATGGCACTTTTTCTGAGAGAAGTCCTGCCCTATAAATATCCCATATATTGTGTCTTGTGTCCACAACTAAGTCTTCATTTTGGAAAGGCATTTTCATTAGATTTTTATTAAAAGAAAGGGTCTCTGAAAGAACTTCTTTATGGTCTGAAATACCCTTTCTTGTTAAAAGTCCATCCAACGTTACTTCTGCTTCTCTGTAAAATTCATCAAATTTTCCTTCTACAGCTGTTTTGATAAGTGCATATTCATCAGCAGGCCACCATATATTCAGCCACTCCTTTGAATGGATATACTCTGCTCCACCTTGACGAAGCCTGTTTGACTGCTCTGAAAAAATAGAGTTAACTTCTCCAATCGCAGGCGTTCTTTCTGGATTTTCTATAAAAGTATCTATTATCTCTTTATAACTTATTCCATATAAATTATTTAAAATAATATTCGGCATCTGCAAAACTTTATCAAAATGCAAAAATGCAGTCATATATGAGAAATTTCTTGCCTTAACCCAGTCCTCTCTTGGCATAGTTGAAGTTGCTACTACTACCTGCTGTTTTTCATGTATATTATCAACCCATTCCCCTAAACTTCCATGTATATTTATCATATCAGAAACCACAGTTTCCAGACCGTATTTCCCTATATCTCCACGCTTTACCATGGGGGCATTTGGAAGAAGCGATAGATTGTTAAATTGTATCCTATTGTGTTGGCCATTTTCAATTAAAGTTGAAATGCCATTAGTCCATGATTCATATGTTTCCAAAGGTAATCCCAAAATCATATCTGAAAGTGTTGTCACTCCTTCTTTGGTAAATCTTCTTTGCAATTCATGATAAACGTCCAGTTTTATATTTGCCCTATCTATAGCCTTAAGTGTAGGCGGATTTAAAGATTGAAATGCCAAAAGAACACCCTTATCCAATCCAGATTCAACAAGAAGTTTTTGTATTCTATAAGACGCGTCAGTTGAATTTTTAGTGTTTTGAACAGAAATTCTGTGAGGGTAACCAAATTTCTCTTTGTTCCCTGCAAATTTTTCAACAATCTTTAAATCTCTTTGACCAACTTTATCAGATGAAAACATCCCAAAATTCGCATCACAACAATAAATAAACTCAATCTTATTTCTACTAAACCAATCAATCTCTGGGAAAATTCTTTCTTGCAGTTCATAATCGGCAATTTTATTTTTATCAACAGTCCCCCAATCACAGAAACTACATTTAAATGGACACCCTCTATTTGTTTCAAATAACCCTATCCATCCCTCAGGATGCGCTTCAATTAAAGGATTAAAATAGCCGTTTAAATAAGGAGAAGGAATTTCATTTAGGTCTCCTACTCTTACTGTGGGGTGAGAAGACACAAGTTCACCATTTTTTAAAAAATGCATGCCATAAATTCTTTCAGAATTATCCCTCAGATTGTGATAATTATCCAAAAATACCGCAAAAGGTTTTTCTCCTTCTCCCGTTATTACATAGTCAATAAAATCATTTTGCTTTAAAAAATTTGCAAGCCCATTGTCCCTTTCCATGTCATATCTGTCTGGATCTCTTTTTAAATGACCTCCAGAATTAGAGGTCTCTTCGTGATTATGTGGGTTAAGGTTAACTTCTTTTTGAGCATATCCTCCCTTTATGATAAGGGGTTCTGGAACATGTGGTCCACCGAATAAAATCAGTGCATTTGGATTTTGTTGTTTAACTCTTTTGGCAATGGCTTTTGAAATTTCAAAATTCCATACATAAGTGCTAAAAGCAACCATATCCGCGTCTGAAAGCTGTTCTGCCGCCGTGTCAAGCGCAATTCTCTTATAAATTGGTGTTAAAAATTCAAAATCCCTGAAATTTTTAGAATGAGCTTGTGCATAAGAATGAATAAAACCCAACGAAAGAGGAAAATAGTTTTGTCTATCAAAACTATTGTTGATTTGAACCATCCCTACCTTTATCTTATCTGGAAATACTTTAGTGCTGAGTGTTTTCATTTTATTGACTTTCCAAGATTTCTCTTACCGCATCACAAACCTGTTTAATTTCTCCATCTGTTAGATTCCCTGTGCTTGGAATATAAAATCCCCTCTTGGAAATTTTTTCCGCCACTGGAAAACTTCCATTGCAATTAGGAGCATTTTCAACTGTTTTATTTATATATGCAGGCTGCTTATGCATTGGGAAGAAAAAGATTCTCGTTTCTATGCCTTTCTCCATCAATTTCTCCATAAATTGTTTATTATCCATTTTTATTTCATCGCCAAGAACAATTCCGTACATCCAGTAGACATTCTTGCACCCTGGCTTTTCTTTTGGGAGAATTAGGCCTTTTACATCTTTCAACCGTTGGGTGTATTTTTTTCCCAAACTTGTTTTTGCATTAACAAGCATTTCAGCGTTTTCAACTTGAGCTAAGCCTATTGCAGCCTGAAGGTTTGTCATCCTGTAATTGAACCCGACCTTTTCGTGAATGAATTTGTCAGAGGAATTTTTTGTATATTTTTCAGTAGGAGCAACTCCCAGATAATGTTCTTTCAATGCCCTAATCTCCCTGTCTATCCCGGAGTCATTTGTAGTGCACATTCCCCCTTCTCCAGTGGTCATTATTTTTGTTGAATAAAAACTGAAGCATCCAATATCTCCAAAACCTCCTACTTTCTTTCCTTTGTATTCAGCTCCATGAGCCTCTGCGCAATCTTCAATAACCTTTAAATTATATTTCCTTGCTATACCCATTATTTTGTCCATGTCGCACGGATGCCCGTATATGTGCACGACCATTATCGCTTTTGTTTTTGGGGTTACTTTTTCCTCTATTTTCTCTGGATCAATGCAGTATGTTTCTGGCTCTGAGTCAACAAGAACAGGCTTTGCTCCAGTCAT
>CAYXIC010000039.1:0-4473 GCA_964465625.1 Candidatus Woesearchaeota archaeon | reverse complement strand
CTCTTTAAATCGCTTTCATACCTTTGGCTTATGTGCGTAAGCAGGAGCTTTTTTGAATTTGATTTCTTCGCAATTTCCCCTGCCTGTCTCGCGGTCAGGTGCATTTTCTCCTTTGCCTCTGAAACCAATTCAGAATGATACGTGGATTCGCAAACCAGCAAGTCAGAATTCTTTGCAAATGGCGCTATTTTGCTGTTTATAGAAGTGTCGTAAATGAGGGATATTTTTTTATCCTCTTCGTTAAAGGTAAGGTTCTTTGCCAGGTATTTTTTTCCGTTATGGCTAATGTTCTTTCCTTGCTTTAGACTTTTTAGATTTGCAATTGAAATATTCTTGAGACTTTTCAGTCTGTCCTTCCTGATTCTTGTCTGCCCTTTTTTCACAAAGGAATATGCATTGCATGGAACTCCGTGGGTCATACTTTCTGCATTCAAGGAAAAATCTCCGTTGTCGAAAAACTTTCCTGATACTTCTTTGATCTCCACATCAAAGTTCAATTTTTGCACAATGCTCCCCAAGGCAGTATCCAAATGCCTCCTTATTCCAGAAGGTCCATAAATTGTCAGAGTTTTTCCGTATCCCGAAAGAGAAAGAGTCTGCAAAAGGCCGAATATGCCGAGAAAATGATCCCCATGCCAATGCGTCAAAAGAATTTTTGTTATTTTGCAGGGATTTAGATTTGCTTTTCTTATCTGCCTTTGCGTTCCCTCGCCGCAGTCTATCAAAATGTTTTCTCCTTTGTAATTAAGCCAAACAGAAGTGTGGTTTCTCTTTGAAGTCGGAATTGCAAAAGACGTTCCCAAAAAAGTTATTTTAATCATAAATGGAAAAAGAAGGAAGAGTTTATTAAATTTGTTAATTGATCTTATGACAAGTGAAGGTTTCTTGCAGGTGTGCTAAAATCGTGCACAAACTTGAATGATTTTGGAAAGCCTATCCTTTTGAATGAACGGACGACGGGGAAATAAAGATTATCGTGTCTCCCCTCAAAAAGGTGAGGCCCATGCTTTTCTTTATCTCGTTGTTTTCCATCTCTTTCGTGTTGTCAAGAACAAGGTTTATGTGTATGTCAAATGCCAACAATGTGCCGACGAACTGCTTCCCTTCCTTCAGGTGCACAAGAACTTCCTTGTTTTTTGAATTGTTCAGCAAGTCAAGAGGCCTGTCGATTCCGTTAGTCATCAATTATCTCATTTTGAATTGTTTATAAAGTTTTCTTTACTAAATTGCTTATTGAACTTTCAATTCATAAAAAGGTTTAAATATCAATTTGCTCAACATTAAAATAAAACGCAATGAAAATAGGAAAAAAATCCTCCGGGGGAAAGTACGTGAAGGCAAGAAAGAAAAAGCTGTTTGAAATTCCCGGGCAGAGAAGGGTTTCTGTGCTTGGAAAGGAAAGGGGGAAGTCAAAAAAGATAAGGGGAAACAAAACAAGGAAGTTTTTTCTTTTGGGGGTCAATTTCGTGAACGTAAACTTTGGAAAGAAGGGCAAGGACAGGAAAGTTGAGATAAAAAATGTCGTTGAGACGCCGTCAAACAAGTTCCTCGCAAGGCAAAACATCATAACAAAGGGCTCAATTGTGGAGACTGAGATTGGTAGGGTAAGGATTACGAACAGACCAAGCCAGGAGAAGGTAACAAACGGCGTGTTGGTAGGGTGATTGGCTTGTTTCATTCAGCGATTGGTTTTTAAAATTGTATTATCACTTTTTAGTGCCAAGCCTACCGAAAGGTTTATAAATACGAAACCTTTTTAAACCACGCTTAAATTTCTCGACGGAAAAATACATGGTATCTGGTTTCATAAAAAAATGTCCTGAATGCGGAAGCGCCAATTTGACTCACAACGTGCAATTGGGAGAGATAATATGCAACGACTGCGGCCTTGTCATAGAGGAAAAGATGGTTGACACCGGCATAGACTTGCAGAGCAAGTTCGACAAGGGAGAGAAAAAGGGCCGCGGCGGGGCTCCCATAAGCATGCAGAAGTTTGACCGCGGATTGACGACAAATGTCGGAGAAATTTCCGACATATACAAGTTGGAAGCGGGCCAAACGAGAAAGTTTCTAAGGCTGAAAAAGTGGCAGGAACGTGTTTCAACAAGCATTGAAAGAAATCTCAGGCTTGCAATGGCTGAATTAAGGGTCATAGCATCTTACTTGAATCTTCCAAACGTCGTAAGGGACGAGGCTGCGAGAATTTACAATTATGTCCTTCAAAGAGGCATGGTTCGCGGCAGGAGCATGGAGTCTGTTATCGCATCTTGCTTATACATAGCATGCAGGAGCTACAACATACCAAGAACATTGGATGAAATGTCAACGGCATCCGACGTTGAAAGGAAGGAAATAGGAAGGACTTACAGGTTCATAATAAGAAAACTTGGAATAAAGGTCAAGCAAAGTTCTCCAAAAGACTACATCTCAAGGTTCTCCTCTGTTTTGAAGCTCAGCCCAAAAACTCAGAACGACGCCTTGAAAGTCTTGAGGCAGGCAGAGGGATTTGAGCTTACTTCGGGAAGGGGTCCTGCGGGAATTTCGGCAGCGGCATTGTATGTTGCAGCCTTGATGAACGACGAGAAAAAAACCCAGAGGGAAGTCGCGGACATTGCGGGAATAACAGAGGTCACGATAAGAAACCGCTACAAGGAATTGATAGAGCGTTTGAAATTAGAGGACAAGATAAAGGCAAAGGAAAGCGAGCTCAAGGCGACAGCCAAGTGATTTTTTGTTAAAATGAAGATTTTAATTGTGTGTAAACATTCGCAAAATTCTGAAGAATCTAAAGTTTGTAATATAATAGAAAAAAGGGGTTTTGAAGCTGTTTATTCATGGAAAAATACTTTATCTAAAAAAGACTTGATTGATATTGATTTTGTTGTGGCAATAGGAGGTGATGGAACGGTATTGTCAGCATCCCACTATTTGGTTGATAAACCTATTTTAACAGTTAATTCCTCGCCAAAAACTTCCGAAGGAGTGCTGACAAAAATTCCCATTGACAAAATTTATGATAAGCTTGATGAAATTAAGGAGAATATAAGTGTTGAAAAATTGGAGAGGATTAGTGTATTCATAAACAATAAAAAAATCCCCCTTTTGGCATTGAATGAGGTTTTCATAGCAAATAAAAAATCTTATTTAATTTCAAAATACAAGATAAAGTTTAATGGCGGCGAGGAAATCCAAAGGTCTTCCGGATTGATTTTTTCAACAGGCACTGGCAGCACCGCATGGTTCAAATCTGCGGGCGGAAAACCCTTCAACCCAAATGCAAAATTTGTGAAAATGATTGTCCGCGAGCCCTATGAGGGAAAATTTTCCAGATTTTTGCTTAAAAAGCTAACTCTAAAAGAAGACGATTTTATAGAGGTGGTCCCCATGGTTGAATCCGTCTTGGCAGTCGATTCAATAAGGGAATTTAAACTGAGGCGAGGAGATGTGGTCAGGATAAAAATTTCAAAACATCCCCTTTTAAGAATAAAATAGCACAGGTTTTATAATCAACATAAACATCCTTTTTTTCACGCGGAGATGCCGGAGTGGTCAAACGGGCTTGGCTTAGGACCAAGTGGCTTAGTGCCTACATAGGTTCGAATCCTATTCTCCGCATTTTCTGAATAAGAATTATTTAGGTGCTTGAGGACAAAATTTCAGTGTACCTTCTTTCGTAATCCAAAACGTTTGCAACATACTGCAAAACTATTTGTGGAACACCATTGCAATTTTCCCACTTGTCGCCGGAACAGTTATTCTGTATGTTCCCTCTTCCCCAATTGTACGCCGCCAAGGTTATTTTTTTCAGATTTTCTCCCGAATTTCCCTTGCCGCTGTAATAGTCTTCCAGTAACTTATAGTATCCGGTTCCCGCATGAACATTTTTTATCGGGTCTTTTATGTCGTCTTCAAACGTGTCAAAATTAATGCTTATTAGCACGCTATCGGTTTTGTATTTGTTTTTTACATCCTCTGTTGCCGCCTTGGACACCTGCATTAGGCCATAGGAACCCAAACCGTCCTCAGCACCTTTATCTGCAGCCGATTCCTGGAGGATTATTGATTTAATAAGATATTCCGAAACACCGTATATTCTGGATGCTTCAGAAATAATTCCATTGTACTGGCTCAGCTCATTAATAGTATTTTGATTGTTGAATACAGTCTCCACCCCTATTCCGGGCTGGGGCAAAACGGGGGAAATTCCTGGCTCCTCTTCAGGAAATTCATCCACCCCCTTGGTTAAGACAGACAAAACATATGCCATATCTTTTTCCCGGTTAAGAATGCCTGTTCCTATTATGTCTTCGTACTCCTCTTTTGTTAGAATTCCGTCGACATAAATCCCATCTACAAACTTTTGATTTTGCGAGTATTTTCCCGACAGTTTCTTTGCTTCCTCTATTGCTGTATTTAGCGTCCATCTTATTTCCTGTCCGGGAACAACATTCTCAACGTTTATTGACGTCCTTT
>CAYXIC010000038.1:0-4763 GCA_964465625.1 Candidatus Woesearchaeota archaeon | reverse complement strand
AATTTGCCTCTGGCTCTTCTGGCGAGACATCTGCCTTCGGCCCGACGAGAAATCCAAAAAATATAGAATTAATTCCTGGCGGAAGCAGCAGCGGTTCAGCAGCAGCGGTTTCAGCAGGCTTTTGCGACCTCGCTATTGGTTCTGATACAGGAGGCAGCATAAGAAACCCAGCAAGCCATTGCGGAGTTGTTGGAATGAAGCCAACTTACGGCTCTGTGAGTAGGTATGGATTAGTTGATTTATCCATGTCTTTAGACCAGATAGGACCTTTGGCAAAAACAGTCAAGGATTGCGCACTTCTTTTCAATGTCATAAAAGGCAAAACGCAAAACGACGGAACGACGATTGACTACGGGAAATTTGACATAAGGGAAATAGAAAAAATACCAAAAAACATAACTGTTGGGTTGATGGACATTGAAATAAAAGACAACAGGATAAAAGCGCTTATCGATAAAAGGATAAACGAAGCAGCTAAAAAATACAAATGGAAGGTAAAAAAAATAACTCCCAAATACATTGACCTTGCAGTTGAGACGTATTATCCCTTAGTTTACGTGGAGTTTTTCTCAGGAACAAGAAAATTTGACGGGAGGCGTTATGGAAAGAAAATAGAGGACGTTGCAGGAAGCGAGGTCTTGAGAAGGATTCTCGGCGGCTCTGAAATAAGCAAGGCGGAGTTTCATGGAAGATATTACAGCAAAGCGCTTCAAATAAAAAAACTTGTTGAAACAGAGTTTGAAAAAATTTTCAAGGGCGTTGATTGCATTATTTCTCCCGCGGTTCCCAAGCTTCCCCATAAAATATGGGAAAGGATTTCCGTAGGGGAAATGTACTCTTACGACGCACTGACAATTCCCGCAAACCTTGCCGGCAACTGTGCGATTTCAATTCCTTCAGGAAAAATCGACGGAATTCCCGTCGGAATGCAAATAATGTGCGACAAGTTCCAGGAACAGAAGATGCTTCAGATTGCAAACGCTGTTGAGAAAATCTAATTAGTCATAGTGAGAAATTTTTCTATTTTTGCTTCCTTATTAAGGTGTTCTTTCAAAAGTCTATAATCACTAGAAACCATTTTTGACCTATTCTCTTCTATGCTCGTATATTTTAGATTCTCAATGGCCTTTGCAGTTACAAATATTATCAAATCTGTCTGAATTATGTCTTTGGAGTTTTTTATGTGCTCTATTGAAACGGAATTTACCTTGCTTAATTTTGCGTTGATATTATGTTTTTCCTTCATAACTCTTTTTACCGCGTCTTCTATGTTCTCCTTGACAACAATTCTTCCCCCCGGCAATCCGAGAAGGTCTTTGAAGGGTTTTTTATCTCTTTTATGGAGAAAGCACTCTTTTTCATTGCCAATATGAATAAGGACAACTGGTAGGATATGGTTCTTTTTAGACAGATAAGGGATAATATTTTCCTTTGAAAGCCTGTAAAAATCACCTTCCTTTGCGAGAACGCCCTTTTTGACGAGATTTTTCATGTGATAGGCAAGCTTGTTGGACCTTTCACCAATCTTCTTTTCTATCTCATTGAATTTCAGATTGCGGTTGTACAAAAACAAGTTTAAGATTTCCTTTTCCATAAGTCAAAAGTTTTGAGGAAGTTTTTAAATATAATTGTGATGGGGTTTTCCCATTATGGTTAAAGTTGACAGGAACCTGATGCATTACATTGTCGTTACGGGGATATTGGTCAGTAAACAGGGAAAATTCCTTATAACAAAAAGGGCTGATTGGGAAAAGGCATTTCCCGGCAGATGGACTGTTCCGGGCGGCAAGTTAGAGGTGTTGGACTATGTTTTGAGGCAAAAAGACACAAAAGACCACTGGTACAATGTTTTTGAGGATTTGTTAAAGAGAGAGGTTATGGAAGAGGTGGGTTTGGAGATCAAGAATATAAGCTACGTGACAAGCATGGTTTACATAAGGCCCGACAAGATTCCCTGTTTGATAGTCAGCCTATATGCAGAGACAGATTTAGAAACTGTAAGGCTCTGCCCCGCACTTACAGATTTCGCGTGGGTCGACATTGAAGAGGCCAGGAACTACGATTTAATCGAGGGCATATACGAGGAATTGGAGATTTTGGACAAAAAACTCAGGTTCGGGAGCAGCGAAGAGTGGAAAAAAGGGAAAATTTAGCAATTGAACACGTGTTTCGAAATATGGAAATATTTTTAAAGAACAAGGTGCTTGTTTTTTCATAAAATTAATTTACTCGGCTTGGCAGTTTGAATAAATTAATGTGTGAATTCTTATCTGATTAGTGGGAAATGCATGAAATATTTAAATCTTTCGGTTGGGAGATTTAGAGAGGAAAATTCCCACGAAGGTCTGAATTTAATTCAGAAAATAATAGAGATGGAAGGAGGTAAAAGATATGGTATTGGACTTTGCAAAAGAAGCAATAGACAACACAAGCACGCACAGCATCAACTTTGACGAATTGAAGGCAGGAAAGGCAAACATAGCGGTTATCGGCTGCGGAGGCTGCGGTACGAACATGGTTACCTGGCTTTACAACAAGGGAATCAACGGAGCGACAGTTTACGCGGCAAACACAGACGCCCTGCACCTTAGCGTTGCGAAGGCTGACGACAGGTTTCTCATAGGGAAGGAGCTTACAAGAGGCCTGGGAGCAGGCGGAGCGCCGCAAAAGGGAAGGGAAGCTGCTAAGGAGTCTATTTCGGAGATTAAGAAAAGAATTGCGGGAAACGACATGGTGTTTATCCTTGCGGGAATGGGCGGAGGAACAGGAACAGGCTCTGCACCCGTAGTGGCCCAGCTGGCAAAAGAAGCCGGCGCAGTAGTGATAGGAGTAGTGACTATGCCTTTTGACTCGGAGAAGGCAAGAATTGACAAGGCGGAATTCGGGCTTATGGAACTAAGGGATCAGACAGACACGTGCATCGTTTTGGACAACAACAGGCTGGTGGACATTGCAGGACAGCTTCCAATTGAGCAGGCTTTTGCCGTTGCTAACGAATTGGTAAGCACGATGATAAAGGGCATTGTTGAAACAATAACCCTGCCAAGTTTGATCAACCTTGACTACGCGGACGTATCTGCGATAATGAAGGACGGCGGAGTCGCTGTCATAGGAATAGGGGAAGCAGACACAACGGACCGTGTAAACGAGGCTGTTAAACAGGCTTTGTCGCACCCATTGCTGGACGTTGACTACAAGGGCGCCACAGGGGCGCTGATTCACGTTACATGCGGTCCTGACTTGAAGCTGGAGGAATTCGACACGGTTGGTAGGATAATTTCCGAAAACCTGAGTCCTGAGGCTAATGTAATCATAGGGGCAAGAATCAACAAGGAATTCGTCGGAAAAGTCAGAGTTATAACAATCATGACGGGCGTCAAAAGCCCTTACGTGCTTGGAAGGTCGGCTGAAAGCGAGGCATTTCCCGCATCTAAGGAGATGTCTGACCTTGGCATAGACGTCTGGAGGTAAATTTTATTATTTTTTTTCTTTTTCTTTTTTTTAGCAGAATAGCGACAGCTAAATTATTCTTTTTTATTTTTTGAGGAGTGGCTTGGGCTTCGTTTAATGAAAGATTGTTAACCAAACTGTTTCTTTATCAGTTTTATCCACTCTATGTTTTAAGTGAGAAGGAATATTGATATAATCCCCTTTTTTCATCTTCAATGTCTTGGTTTTATTATCTTTTATGAAGGTTAGTTTAGCGCTTCCTTTTAACAAAAGAACAAACTCGTTTTTGCTTTGATTATACCACTTCCCTTTTGGAGTTATGTGTTTTTTTGAGATTATTCTAACTATCTTAATATCTTTTTTCGAAAGAATTTTGTTGGACAACTCTTTAGATAATTTTCCAGGGATATTGCCAAAAATATTTTTCTTTTTCATTTAATAGTTGCCTTTCATTCCATCCTCTTGTTTCCATAGGCGTTGAAGTAAAGAAAACTGTCAATGCTGGTTTTTCTTTTCGGCTTTATTTTGAACTGCTTTGACATGTGTCCTACAGGAAAGATTGCCTCTATGAAAACGTCTTTTGGAATGTTTAATTCCCTTTTTATCTGCTCCTCTGAAAAATATCCGACCCAGCACGTATCAAGGTTTTTTTCCTCAAGCTTCAAAAGGAAGTTTTGAATTGCAGAACCTGCCTGCTGCCTCAGAAAATCCTTTGCCTTTTTGCCATATGCATTCAAAGTCCTGGATTCGTTTGAGCAAACGACAACAAGATAATTTGCCTGGGAAACAAAGCCCTGCTGGCAGGCTTTTGAAATGTTGCTAATTTTTTCCTTGTCGTCAACAATTATGGCTTTTACAGAGAAGTTGTTTCCGGCCATGGGGGCAAATTTCATTGATTCAATGCACTCAATTATTTCTCTCCAATCAGGCTTTTTATCGCTGAAGTGCTTGGCGCTTCTTCGGGATTTTATCGCCTTGTCCAGGTCCATGAAGGGAAATAGGCAATGATGTTTTTAAAATTAGTTGTTGTTATGAAACTGGCTTTAATTTGCACAAAGGAATATCATCAGAAGTTTTTGGTATATATTCTCTCCAATTTGTCAAATCCCCTTTCTTATATTTTTCGTCAATTTTAGGGCTTATGTGGTAAACCTTATCCCTCAAATCAAAAATACCCCATGGTTTGGAATCAATTTTGGTTTCGCCATTAATCAAACAAGTTCTGTATCCGACTACAAGGTCAATTTTCCTAGTGTCGCTCCTGGATTTTGACACCATGTGCAGACCAAGTCCTTCTTCTATTCTTGAAAGAT
>CAYXIC010000037.1:3466-5451 GCA_964465625.1 Candidatus Woesearchaeota archaeon | reverse complement strand
CGGAAGAAAAGTTCACAGGAGATGTAACAGATACTAAATCTTTTGATAAGAATAAGTTATATCAGGGGGTTATAGTTTTTAATATGTATACAAATAGGATTGCAAGATATCTCTTTGGGGATTCTCTTCCAGAGATAGATTATTACTCAACTGAAAATAAAGGAGATTTTGATTCTATAATTAGAAGAGGGTATGTTATTAGGAAAGATACAGGTAAGAATCCTGTTTTAGCGCATAGATGGCTTAACACACAATTAGATTTTAACCGTATTAGAGAAATTGGAAGAGGCATACTTTCTAACTAACCAACTCATCAACCAATCTTGCCATAACCCTCAAAAACTCCTCCGCGCGCTCCTGCCACTCGTCTATCTCAACGCCCTTCAGCTCTGTAATCTCGCCGTGCGCGATTTTCTTGTGAAGCATGAACAGGTCGCGGTACCATAAAACGTATTTTATCTTCAGCCTTCCCGAATCGACGAAGTTTTCCTTTAGTTCGACGGCGATTTTCTCGGGAGAGGGAGGGGATCTCCTGGCTGCAATCAAAGCAGCGTGCGCGGAGTCAACCATTGCCCAAAACAATCCTTCTATTGAGCTCAATTCAGAGACCTTGCTCCTGACTATGTGCCTAGGCGCCCTTTCAAGAAGGCTGTAGATTGCCTCCGGGGTTGATTTTATCTTTCCCGCGATAAGGAGGTATTTCAACGGGTCAAAGAAGCCGCCGAAGTCAATCAGCGATTCGCCGTCGCGAAGAATGTTTATCACCACGGGATCTCCCCTAAGCAGGTCGTTGAACCAAGTCGTAATCTTTACCGTGTTTATGTGCAGTTTTTTCTTGTACGGGTTTGCGATTGTTATTTTTTCCAGTTCCTCGCGGTACCATGCAATAAGTTCCTGGTCCCACTTTATCGAGGCGTCGTCAATTATGATTATTATGTCAACGTCGCTCCCTGCAACAGCGGTTTGCTTCGCGCTTGAGCCAAAGAGAATTATTGACTTGACCATCTTGTTGAATTTCTGGTAAACCTTTGTCGCAAAGTCCATCGCAATGTCGTACTCTGTCTTCAGGTCAAGTGTCGGAAAGTCCTTCCTTCTTGGCCTTTTTGTGTATTTTTTCAGAACCGGCTTTGGCATTTTTATTACCGTGATTTTGGCCTTTGCTTTCTTTTTCCGGGTTTTTTTTGCAGAAGAAGGTTTTTTGCCCTTTGTTTTTGTCTTGGAATCTCTTGGGTCAAGGCTTTCCTTTCCGACCTTGTCAAGTTCTTTTTTGAAGGAATCCAATAAGTTGTCAGAGTCTTTTTTGGCCATCTACACCTCTTGTTAAATATATACTTGAATATATATTTTAGTTTTTAAAACTTCTCCAAAACAAGGCTAATGACAGAACAAGCAGCACAATTCCCGCAACAGTGCCGAACGCATTTGCACCAGGGTTACCTATTGTGTTCCCTGTTATTTTCATTCCAGAAGCAATTATTATTCCCAATCCTGCAACGCCGAAAACAGACGCAGCAAGTTTTTCGAGTCTGGATAAATTTCTAACGTGCCCTCGTGTGTGTTTTCCTATCGCGCCCTTTACCGATTCATATTGGCCTTTGTCTATTATTTTTTCATGATACATATTGTCTATAACACGTCCGTATCTTTCTAAATGAGCCAGCTCCTCTGCTACACCCATTGCATAGCTTCCCACGGTTAAGTCTTCGCCACTTTGAAAACTCTCAAGACCATGTTTCATGATTCTCTTGATAGTATTTTCCGGAACACCTCCTTTGTTAAGAAGTTCATATGCTTCCCTGGCTTTGTCTGTTGAAAGAATATCCATAGCCATGTTTTGCTCTTCGCGGCTTTTCAAGCCGGAAGCGACGCCTCTTGCAATGTCTTCATATCTTTTTCCTTTTTCACCCTCGTTGTCATTTCTGGCTTTCTTGTATGCCATTTGTCATAAAGCTGTTTTTGTTTTAAATAGATTTGTGTTTTTTTGT
>CAYXIC010000037.1:0-3366 GCA_964465625.1 Candidatus Woesearchaeota archaeon | reverse complement strand
CCTGCAACCTGGTTCCAATACGGAGAAATGGTAGTCCCTCCATAAATTGGGGCCCCCAATGCCTGAAATGTGCTGGCGATAGGGGATTCCCTGAAAGTTGTCCACCAATGTCCTGTCTCGGCGATTTTCTTCGCCTTCTCTCCCTTCTTGCCCAACTTGTTCATCACTTCCTTGAAATCAACATTCCCCATCCCCATCGGAAGCTCAACATTTTCCAATCCAAAGTTGTCCGACATGTGAATGTGCTTTAGGTAAGGGGCTATTTTTCCCGCTTCCTTGATGATGTCTTTTTTTTCAAAACCGAACTGCCTCAACTGGTTTATGTGCCCAACATCCCACGTCGCGCCTATAAGCTTTTCAGCCTGCTTCTTCGCCTCTCCCTTGGACATTCCCAATCCCCCCTCGGAGGTTGATTTTGTGGCGTTTTTGACAAACTGCTCCCTCGAACCTTCTACCATTCTTTTCAAGTCCTCTGCCCTTGACAAGCCCATTCCTGCAGGGGGATTCTCTATGCTCACTACAGGGGATTTATCGCGGTATTTTTTGTACGCTTCAAATGCGGCGTTGCCGAATGTCTGGGTGCTTTTTTCCAGGGCATACTGCTCTGCAGGCTTGTACAATTGCGGAACATCGCTTTGCCCGTTTCCGTAAATCTGCTTTATCGCAAGAATTGACTTGTCCAAAAGCTGCGATTCCTTGAATGTCATGGAAACACGGTTAAACTTGCCGGACTCAATTTCCTTTTTTTGGGATTTTGATTCTTCTTCCCACAATTTGTGGATTTCATTCAGATTTTTCCTCGCTTCATCGTCTGAAAACCTGTACGCCTTGTTGTAAAGGCTGTTGAATGAGGCTTGGGCGTTGTCAAGGAAAATTTCTGCCTTTTGCAATTGATTTAGTGACGCTTTTTGGGTTGGGGAAAGGTTTATCTCGTTTAGGCTTTTCCCCTCTGACAAAATCGGCGCGAGGTTTGCAACCGCTCCGGACATGAGCTGGTCTGCGTCTTTCTTGTGGGTTTCAATCTGCGTTAAGCCATTAAGCCACTCTGAATAATTCAGCGAGTTTAACTCGCGCTGAACGTCAAAAATCTGCTTTCCCTTGCCCGGATAATACTTTTCCTCTTTTTCAATCACCCTCAGCTGTCCTGTTTCCTGATTCATGATGGGCATCACTATCATCTCTTCCCCGTTCTTCGTCTTGTTGTACCTCGCGCCGGGAAGATTGTTTGCCGTGTGGAAGGTGACATTTACGTTTGAATCGGGATTGACCATGTGCCCTTTTTCCAAAGCCTGAAGGATTTTTCTCTCCGCTATTTCCCTTTCCTGCTCGTCAAACTTGCCTTGCCTTGAGTCTATTCCGGAGGCGTCTGTCAAAGGCCCGTGAACGCTTATGTCAACTCCCGAAAGCTTTGCAAGCCTGTTGACTTCCTCAAGGTGCTGTTTTGGAATCGCCTCAATGGGAGCCCTGTCGGGAAATATTCCCATGGAAACCTCAACAACCCTTTGTCCGGGCCTGAGCTTCTCAGAAACTTCCTGAAGTATGTTTGTTGTGAATGGGCTTGTCGCAGTTCCAATTGTTTTCGTGTCTGCGCGGTATCCCGTAAACAAAGGCCCGTATTCAGGGCTTAAAGAGGAATACCCTCCCTGGTAGATGTCCTCTATCTTGTAATCACCTTCCATTTTTTATTGTCAAGAATAAGGGAAAAAGATTTATTAATTTACCTGTTTGTAGTCGCCCCTGCTAAGGTATTTTCTTGACCTCTCTGTTTCCCTCGTGTCGGTAAGTGGGGTTTTTTCAGACGTTCTCCACCTATTTTCCCTTGATTGGTCTGTTGCCATCTCGCCAACATTCTCCATAATTCTCCTTGCCTGCCTTTGCTCTTCGTTTTGCCTGGTAATTGCGTCGTAATCTATTAACGAGCCTTCGTCATATTGAAATTGCATTTGCCCTGCTGCGTTTCCCGCAGTGGTTCTTGCGGTAGAATAGTCCATTTCTCTTCCGGAGTCATAGTCCATGCTCTCCTCGCTTTCCCTTTCCTGCCTTGGAACAAAAACTCCTGGAATTGTTGCGTCATCGCGCACCTGCGCAACTCTCTCAAGAACAGGAGCTTTTGTTTCGGGAAAATTCACAGAGACTTCTGAAACACGGTCTGAGATTTGAAATTCCTCTTTGTTGTTTCCCGCAAAATCTTCAATCATTTCCTCAAGCTCCAAGTCTGCGGACGGTTCGGAAATTCTAACGGGTTTTTGGTTTTCCTTTATTGTTAATCCTACATTTTTTACTTTCCTGTTTTTCTTGTCGCCGCCAGCTACTTTAGACTTAGCATCTATTTTCTTTTTGTGCGGTTTCTTCCTGCCCTTGACCATTAGGTTATCAGATTATAGAAATATAAAAATGTTTTTTATTGCAATAAAATCACGTGTAGCTCACCATTCCGTGAGCCTGCTTGTAAACGTCAAAAAGCGTGAATGACATGTCCTTTGCATTTTCAGACGAAAGATTTCTGAGGTAGTTTTTTTCTATCCAGTCGTCTTTTCTCATTTTTTTGTCCTTCTTAGTCTTCTCCTTTCCAGAATCTTTTTTTTCCTTTTTTTCCTCGTAGTTCCCTATCAAAGCAAGGAAGGGGTTTGCCTCTTTGGTTTCTTTTTTTTCATTCTTTGAGTCCTCTTCAAGGAAAGAGGTTATCTCCTCCTGCATGCTTCCCAAACTGTCTGTCGTGGAGCCCTCGACAAGCCTCAACATTTCCGAAACATCGTCCTTTTCAAGCTCCTTGTTTATCAAATCAATTTCGTCGCTGTTCAACGAATATGCCGTGAATTTTACCTCTGCCTTTCCTCCAAAGACATAATGCTGGCCTGTTTTTTGCGGTATGCCCCTGAATTTAAATTCCACCAAGACACAGGAATAATAATCCCTTTTTGTTTTCAGTTTTTGAAAGTCAATGGGAAATTTTCCCTCAATGGCCGCTGTTTTGACGTCTATTTTTTTCTTTCCAAGCAATTGCAATTCAAGTAAAATTGTGTTGAATGCCTTAACCAATGCGGGTTCCCTGTCCCTTTGCGACATCTCGAGCTGGCTTGCCGCCCTTAAATAAGGCTTCGCCCATCTTGAGTAAAGCTTCAGGCTGTTTACTTGGCTTCTGAGATATGTCTTTTCAAGTTCGTATCTTTTTCTCAGTTCCCTCTCAGACTCCTTAATCCAGATGTTGAACTCAAGAATCCTTGATTTTATCAGCCTCCTTATAGTGTCATTTAAATCAAGTTTGTCCGCGTCCTTTTCGTCCTTCACTATGAAAAAAGCGTCAAACAGCGTCTGGAAGCCTATCTGCCTTGCCATAACCGAAATGCTTGAATTTCCCTTTGCCAA
>CAYXIC010000036.1:0-5512 GCA_964465625.1 Candidatus Woesearchaeota archaeon | reverse complement strand
CAGGAATAAAATTCAATTTCAATCCCGAAAGCATATTAAAAAGAAGCAGAATACTCAATGAAGTGCTGAAGCAGAAGAAGCTGAGCGGGTGGTTTTAACCGCTATCTTTATTAACGGCTTTTGCCTATTTTTATCAGTAAAAAGGAGGTTAAAAATGAATTGTGGATGGATTCAAACTGTATTGGCAGTATTGATACTTGTATTCGCAATATGGCCAACACAAATCTTCTCGGCAACAGTTTCAATGTGGATAGTTATTGTTTCCGCAGCATTGTTATTGATTCACGCAGTGGTCTGCAAGAAATGTGACGGCATTTGCGCGCCAATGTCAAAAAGAAAGAGGTAACCTTTTTTTGTTTTTATTTTTCCTCTTCCTTGTTTTTCTTTCTTTCGTATTCCTCAAGCCTTTCCCTGTTTTTTTCGCACAAAGGATTGAAGCAGAATTCCCAAGGCCTTCTTCCATATTTTATCCTAAGCAGCATGGGAAAATCGCACTTTTCGCAGATTTTTCCTGATTTTTTTATCAATCCCTCTGGCAAGGAGTAGGTTGTCTTGCAGTCGGGATACGCGTTGCATGCAACGAAATGCTTCCTGTTTTTCTTGGAATAGTTTATTATCAGCGTTCCCTTTTTGCACACCAAACATGGGAGCAATTTGTTTTCCTCCCTTCTTTGCTCGTTAAGCAGCACATTTGCTTGGGAAAGCTCTTCACCTATCTTTTTTTCATTCTTGCTAAACTGATTTATAATCTCTGTTATGGAGCCCCTTGCCTTTTCTATGACATTTTGCTCTTTCTTTTCAAAATCTTTCTTTGATTCCTGGATTAATGCCATTTCCCTCTCAAAATCCCTTGTCAGTTTTTCATCTATAATCACAGGAGAGTATTTTTCCAAAGCGCCTATCAGAGACACGCCGAGAGGCGTTGCTTCAATGCTTCTTTCCTTTATGTAATTCCTATCATACAGTGTTTCAATTATTGAGGTCCTTGTCGCCTTTGTTCCAAGGTTTCTTTTTTCCAGCTCGGAAATTATTGACGCCGGAGAATATCTTTTTGGCGGCTGCGTCTCTTTTTCATCTGTCCTAACTTTTGTGATTTTTGCCTTACCGTTGAAATCAGGAATTTCCTTTTCCTGAAACTTCATAGGGTACACTCGGGTCCATCCTTTTTTCCTCACCGCAGAACCCCTTATGTTAAACTCCATGCCGTCAATGGTTGTGAAAACTTTCTTGTTGTCAATAACCGCATCGTCGCAAAATAGCGCAATAAACCTCCTTGCAACCAAATTGTATATTTTTTCCTCGTCGCCCGCAAGTATCTGGAAGTCTCCCGTAGGATGAATTGACGGATGCGCAGGGTCTGTCTTTTTTCCCTCTATGGGCTTTTTTCTCGTTATCATGTCCTTGGTATTGTATTTTTCAGCCACTTTGTCAAGAATTTCATTGTAGGATATGGAACTCGGTAGCTTTTGGCTTGAAGTTCTTGGGTATGAGATTAAGCCGCTGAGGTAAAGCGACTGGGCTGCGGAAAGGGTTCTCGTGGGAGTTATTCCGTGAAGCTTGTAGGCCTCTGTCTGCAGTGTTGTAAGATTGAAAGGAGGCAAAGGACCTATAACCTGTTCCTTTTTCTCTGTTTTTACATCTACTTTTTTGCCCTTGAGCTTTTCAAATTTCCTTAACTCTGAAGGCTTTGAGATGTCTTTGTTATGTTTTAGCTCCAGCTCCGAGCCTCCGGCGTTCGAGGAAACTACATTTATGAAAATCTGCCAATACGGCTCTGGGACGAATTTTTTAATCTGCCTCTCTTTTTCAACTATCAGCCTCAATGTCGGGCCTTGGACCCGGCCTATTGACATCAACGCGAACTTTCCGGTTGACTTTATCGCGTTCATCACAGCCCTGGAAAGGTTTATCCCGTAAATCCAGTCAAGATAATGCCTTGTTTCGCCGGCTATGGCCTGCCCCCAGTTTATGCTTTTGGACTTTTCCTCGTAGCTTTTGTCCAGTTCCTTGTCAGTTAAGGTTGAGAACTTCATCCTATTTGCATCCTCTTGACCACAAAGGAACTTCATTATGTTCATGCCTATTACTTCTCCCTCAACATCATAGTCTGTTGCTATTGTTATACTGCCTGCTTGTTTTGCAAGCCTTAGAATTGCGTCATGGTACTTTTTTGTAAAGTCCTTTTTTCTTGCAATGAAATTGGGAACCCATTTTATGTCAAAGACAGGAATGCCGCTTCTCGGTTTTGTCTGGCTCAATGTGAACAAATGCCCGACAGCGCAGGCAACGATGATTTTTTTCCCTTGCCTGTCCAACTCATAGTAAGGTATTCCGTTAATGGCTTTTTTTTCATGCCTTCCGAGGGCAGCCGCAATCTTCATTGCTGCTTGGGGTTTCTCTGTAATTATCAATTCATAGCCGCCTTCTTTGAGATTTACCTTTGGAGGAGAAAATTCCTTATCTGCCTTGCCTGATTTAGGGGTTTTTGGATATCCCTTAAATCCCCTAAGCAATCTTTTTTCCTTCTTCCTGCCGAGCTTTTCAATTTTTTCTATGTCTTCCTGCTTAACTTCCTTTATTTGCTTCTCAACAGCGTATTTTATGTCTTCCTTGTCAACGGGAAAAAAGCTCTCCGCTGTCTTTTCTTCCTTGGTTTTTTTCCTCCTTCTGCGCATTTTTTTGTCCTTTGGACAGGTTTTTTAAGTTTTTAGAATTTGTGAAGTTCACAAATTAGGTTTTTAGATAATCTTATATAATAAAATGAATAACAATAAAAATGACTTATGACCTTTTCTTTGCAACAACGCTTTTTCTTTTCATAGCGCTTCTGCTCTTTGTCCTAATCCTCATTTCAATGCTGTTCTTTGGCGCGCCCTTTGATCCATCAAGCAATGATTCCCTAAGGAAAATGATAAAACTCGCAAAGATTAGAAAGGGAGACATAATTGCTGATTTGGGCTCTGGAAACGGCAAAGTAGTCATAGCCTTTGCCAAATTGCCTAAGGCAAAAGAGGTCCACGGCTTTGAGATAAATCCATTTCTTTTGCTTTATTCAAGAAAAATGATAAAAAAACACAATCTTGACAAGAAAGCCTTTATTCATTGGAAGAGTTTTTGGAATCAAAATCTAAGCAAGTTTGATGTTGTAACTGTTTTTCAAATACACTACGTCATGGAAAAGCTTGGAGAAAAGCTGAAAAAAGAACTAAAGAAAAATGCAAGGGTTGTCTCAAATCTTTGGAAGTTTCCAAACCTCAAATTGAAGAAGTCTTACGGGGAAGTTTATTTGTATAAAATATGAGTTATTTTCCTTTAGCCCAAACACTTTCAAAATATTTTCTGTAATTTTGCGCGATTTCTCTTGATTTTATCAAAATTGCAGTGGGCTCTTCAGACCAAATTGTTATTAGAATAGAATCGTTTGACATATCAATATTTGATGGAACTGGAAAATTGATTACCCTGAATTTTATAAATGAAGGCTGTTTTTTTATTGATGATTCATAGTCTTTAGTGGTTATGCCTTTCCACTTATGCCCAAATTCCTTATATACTGGAAACATTTTGCTGTAAAATTCATCAACCAATTCATTGTATTTTTTGTCATAAACATAGAATAAATACATCTCCTCTTTTTTAGTCGTTTCTTTTAGCAAAATTTCATAAGCCGTTTGTATGCCTTTAATCCCCTTGAATATTTCTGCCTCATCGTTTTTCGAATAAGACTTTTCATAATTCTCTAATTCGGGAATTATCTTGGTTAATTTTTCCTTGTTTTCTCTAATCTCTTGCTCTTGTTTTTTTGCAATTTCAAGAAGCTTTTTTGGATTTACTGACTGAAAAAATCTTGTCTTTTCCTTTTTCACGATTGTTACAATTCCTTTTTTTGCAAGCCTGTCTAAAACCTCATAAATTTTTGAATATGAAACCTTTGATTTTGATGCTATTGGACCAACTGTTGATGGGCCTAATTTCAGCAAGGAAAGGTAAACCCTTGACTCTCCTGATGTAAATCCTATTGATTCCAGTTCTTTTTCCATAATGCTTAATTGCCTTCCTCTTTTATAAGTCTTGCTATTATAACCCCCCTAGGGAGAGATATGTTTTAAATAACCAACATTTCTAAGATTTTTATAACTAAAAAATGAAAAATAAAGAAAAATGACAAAGATAAAATACAAAGGGAAGGAATATGAATTGGATGAGCAAAAAGAAAAAGATTATGGTAACTTGGAAAGCGATTTAAAAATCTCATGGAGGGTTCCGGTTGTAGCAGCAGTGATCAGCCTACCTTTACTTATTTATGGAGGTAATGATACTTACCAATGGTATAAATCCAAGAAATACCTTAATGCTAATCATCCTGTCGAGTATTCTGAATATTCGGACGCCGAGAAAAGAATTAAGGAATTTGATAAATTATTTTTGATTGAAGGGATAGGGCTTTACACATATGATACTGGTATGTCTAATGCAGATAATCATCCACGTGAACATTTGTTAAAAAAAGTTTACGATGAAGTTTTAAACCTTAAAGAAAAAGATAAGCAAATCCGTGATAAAGCTAAGGAATTGAGACGCGGCTTAGAACAAGAATTACAAATAAAGGCGGAACCAATAAAAAAACAATTAGAAAAAACTTATCTTGATGGGTTGTCAATGTTATCCTCTTCAGCAGGAATTACTATTCTTGGAGCATCTGTTTTACTAGGACCATTTTCTTACTTTGGTGCTAGAAAAAGAAAGAAAAAATTCTTGGAGAGATTAGAAAGGTGAATCAAAATGGTAGACGATTTAATAAAACATATAGAAAGACATGAGAAGCACCCTTTAGTTAGGCAAAAAATATTGGGATATTCGTCTTTTACTGGATCTGTCGAGGCTTTTTATGATTTATCGACATGGAAGGGAGTAATAGGATTTGGTAGAGCAACAGCTGAAGGCGATGTTTATGAATTAAGAGAAGAGGATAGAAGAAAAAGAGGAAAATACCCTAAGGATTTGATTCAATTAGTCCAGCCGTTTGCCGAGCAAGTTTTTCCTGGAGGACAGCCTATTGAACTTGACCCTCAAAGATTAATATACGAAAAAGTTAGGAATGACTACAAAAAACGTAACTCCTTTACTAGAAATTATATAACGCCTACTTTAGGAGCAATTGGATTTTTGGGAGGTCTAGGTTGTGTAAGTGTAGGAATTATGGAGGCTATTCTTGGAGATAATTCTATTAATGAATTAAGTTATGGCCTTATAGCTTTAGGATTACCACCCTTTTTAGCTTCAACTTATATGTTTTTCAAAGGTCTCTCAAAACCAAAAGGAACGAATGACGAACTAAAAGAATATCATAAATTGCATGATGCTGCTCAATTTATGGACAATGTTATTGTAACAGATTATAATGATGTTTTAGTCAGGAGGGCTTTAAATAACTAAATTTCAAAAACCCTCTCGCGCCTGCTGACGTTAACAGCGCGGGTTTTGCCTATTTTGTCCTCTGTTCCGGAAGCTT
>CAYXIC010000035.1:1184-5627 GCA_964465625.1 Candidatus Woesearchaeota archaeon | reverse complement strand
TCTGGAACGTTTAATGTTTCGCCGGGCCTTTCTCCATCTAAAACCAATGGTTCGGAGTGCATATCCAATTCAACAGCACTTTTTAATAATGATTCAATACTTCTTGTGGTATCCTTTAATCTATCAAAAGGAGCATTTAATCTAAAAGCCACTTCATCCATAAGCTCCCTATCTCCTCTGAATTTACTATAATCTGTAGCATCCATTAGTTTCTTTTCTTCAGATGTCAGTTTTTTTAGAGACGAAATTATGTGCCCTTTTGCTTCTCCCACCTCCTTGTAATATCCCACAATAAAGTCTGCAGGGGCTTGTTCCTTAATACCCAACAAGTCTAACGCCGCAACATAGGAAAAGTCATCTTTGTAAAGTGATCTCGTTGACCTGAAGTATTTTGAGACATCTTTTTTCCCAACCATAACTAACAGTCTGCTTGAACGATTTGCATTCATGTCTGATCTAAAGGCAAAACCATTTGATTCTGTTTTTTCCCCTTTTGGGTCAAAATCAAGAAAATTATAATGGGGGATTATGACCTCTCCTTCATTTAACCCCCATTTTTTAGAACGAGATTCTCTCAGGGCATAATTTTTTGTAGGGAGAATCAGTCTTGGTCCTTTGTTTTCATTACCACTAAAAAGAATAGAGGGAATTTCTAAATCAACATCGCCAATTTCAAGGGCTAAATCACTTGAATTTAAAACCCCTAACCTAAGATCTGATTCAACATTTGTGCCTCCAACACCCCCAAAACATCCGCCCCTGTGATATGATTCTATGCTCTCATTAACAACCAACACCTGTTCCCCGCCTTTTCCCTTTAACATTTGTTCCAATTGCCTGTAAGGCCTTTCAGCATCTTCTTCAATAGAGCCATGAACAGCAATCACAAAATCTTTAATTTTGTCTCCAGTGCTTTCTCCGGCAAGAATTCTTTGCCGAATATCTTCCATATCCTTGTCTTCATTTTTCTTAAGAGCATCCCTCTTTTTTCTTGCAGTGTTAATAGAATCAATCCTTTGCCTCAAACCCATTAAAAAATAATGCTTGGAGATTTTTTAAGCATTTATATCCTGAAATCACAGCGAAATTTTTAAACTTTGAAGTTGTGATTTTGGCATGCCGAGAATTCTTAAAAAAAATGAAATTGAGCAATTTCACGGATTGGGATATTTTAAGGTTGAGGGATTTTTTTATCCAAACGAGGTAAGGGCGATGGATAATGCGGTCTTGAGAATACGGGGCAAAATAGAAAAATTGCGGCTTGTTGGCGAGTGCAAGTTTAACGGGAGCAAGGTTTATTCTAAGCAAATTGACGGCGGCGAAATAAGGACAGAGCATGTAAACTGGTGCGGCGCCATGGAACCAGTGCTTATGCATTATAGCAGAGAATCAAAATTGACAAGACTGGTTTCAACGCTGCTCGACAGCAGTAAAGCAGACCACTTGATAAACCAACTGCATTTCAAGATGCCCGGAGACGGGATGAAATTTTCATTTCACCAGGATTGTGCGAATAGAAGATACGGAACAGGCGGGTGGAAAGACATCAACGGAAAAGGCAGTTATGTTGCTGTCGTTGCAGCCATTGACGAAATGGCTCATGATAATGGCCCTTTGCTGTTTTCCGAGAATCCTGGAGAATATATCGGAGAGATTAGCGAAAGCGATCAAGAAAGGCACAGAAAAATAGCGATACCTATGCTGATGAATCAGGGAGACATTATTTTTATAGACCCGTACGTAATTCACGGAAGCTTTGAAAATAATTCTGACAGGCCGAGAAGAGTTCTTATTAACGGCTTCGCGTATCCAGGAGCAAACTCAAGGGAGTTTGACATCCAAAGTGCAGGTCAGAGAATAAATTTAACATAGTTAAAACTTAAAAACCTCTTTCTCCAGATTATTCCATGGAAGAGCAGAACGAACCTTCATTGAAATACAAGCTGACAAGCTTTTTTTTGAAGAGCAAAAGGGTATGGCACGTCTTGAAGAAGCCGACAAGGGAAGAGTTTGCCTCTGTCACAAAAATTTCCGCGGTGGGGATTGCAATCGTGGGCCTGATAGGCTTTGCTGTTTCCATACTTATGGGCTATTTTAACTGAACAGGAAAAATTTATAAATTAAGTTTTTAAAGTTCTTTTACTATTCCTTATGGATTTAAGGCGTAGCGGAGCAAATTGAAGCAAGATGATTTTCATAATAAAAGTCACGACGAACAAGGAAGAAAGGGCCGTTGACCTAATTGCGGAAAGGGCGGAGAAGAAAAACCTCGGCGTTTATTCTGTTTCGAGGCCCCACGGACTTAGGGGATATATTCTTCTGGAGGCGGAGGACAAGGAATCTGCCGAAGAGTCTGTGTTCAACCTTCCGTACATAAAGGGAATTATAGGGAAAACCATAACCTACGAGGAAATAAAAAACATGGTCGAGCCGACGATAACAAGCATTTCGATAAAGGACGGCGACGTTGTTGAAATCATAGGCCCGACATTCAAGGGAGAAAAGGCAAAGGTTTTAAGAATAGACAAACAGAAGGAAGAGGTTGTCGTGTCTTTGCTCGGGGCCGCGGTCCAGTTTCCGGTAACGGTAAAGATAGACAATGTCAAGGTTATAAGGAGAGAAGAAGGAGAAGATGATGAGTAATATTTTGGCAAAGTGTTATGAAAGTGTAATGAAGGGTATTGATGGAGAGATAAAAAGTATAGAATCAAGAATGGGGGATTTTATGGTTTATTTTAATTCTAATTTTCCAGAGCCAATTTATGAAGAAAGAAGTGTGGTAAGGGGTTATGACAGTCTTGAAGCAAGGTTGAGAAGACTTGTTTCCGCAAGAGATTTATTAACTAAAATTTTTGGAGAGCCCGCATGAAAATTAAATTGCTCACAGAGGGCGGAAACATGGTTCCGAATCCCACCCTGAGCCAAAAATTAGGGCCGGCAGGGCTTAATCTTAATCAGGTTATACAGCAGGTGAACAAGGCGACATTGGAATTCAAAGGACTTAAGGTGCCGATTGAGCTTGACGTTGATACTTCAAAAAGAACGTTTGAGGTCAAGGTATTCTCGCCGCCCGCCTCTGAACTGCTGAAAAAAGAGCTTGGCTTGGAAAAGGGATCCGGAATGCAGAAAAAAATAAAGATGGCCAATCTTTCGATAGAGCAGGTAATCTCTGTTACAAAATCAAAATATCCAAACATGCTTGCGAAAAGCCTCAAGTCCGCCGTCAAGTCAATCGTTGGAACCTGCGGACCTCTCGGCGTTTTGATAGAGAGCAAGGAGCCAAAAGAGGTTCAAATTGAAATTGACGAGGGGAAGTATGACAGGGAAATAAAGGAAGAAATAACGCAAACTCCCGAGGAAAAGAGAAAAAAGCTCGACGAATTCTTTTCACAAGTCAAAGAGAAGCAGGAACTTGTATTAAAGCAGGAGCAGGCCGCGAAGGAAGCTGAAGCAGCAGCGGCCGCAGCAGCGGCCGGAACAACCGCAGGAGCTGCAGGAGAAGTCAAGGAAGGCGCAGCTACTGGGGCTGCAGCGGCGCCTGAAGCAAAACCGGCAAAGGCGGAGGAGAAACCCGCGGCCAAAAAATAAATTTATAAATTGCCTCCAACATCTCTTTTTCATCAAGGGGATGTGGGGTAGCCTGGTAGCCTTTCAGGTTTGGGACCTGACGACCCCGGTTCAAATCCGGGCATCCCCATTTTTCTCATGGAAAAATAAACAAAGAAAAATGGTTGAGATATTTCAGGTAGGAAAGCTTGTGCAAGATGGCATAATCGTTTTAGTCTAAGATTTGGCATTTTGGAGAGGGCAATCCGAACAATTTAAAAATCAAATTTATAATTAGTTATATCAAAAAATGCCGTCAAAAAGCAAAAAATCAAAGTCCTCAGGAAGATTCGGTGCAAGGTACGGAAAAAGGATAAAAGCCAAATTGGTGCAGGTTGAGGAAAAGCAGAGGAAAAGGCAAAAATGCCCATTTTGCGGCAAATTAGGGGTTAAGAGAATCTCAAAGGGAATTTGGAAATGCCAGAGAAAAACCTGCGGCAAGAAGTTCGCCTCGGACACGTATTATTTGGAATAGCTTTTTAAATGGAGAACAATATGAAATAAAATGGCAGAAACACAAAACAACAAACAAGTAGGAAGAGATTATGGGGATGAGAATTTAGGATATAATTTTTTAGCAAGAGATATGTCTCCAATGCAAGCGAGAGAATATTTTGAAGAATCCTTTACCGACTGCATCGCTATGCAAATGCCTCTTGAAAGATTAAATTCTGTTTGGTTAAGGAGCCAGGAATTAGTGTGAAACATGGTTACCTATAAATGCTTCAAGTGCGAGAAAAAAATAACGGACAAGAACCTTGAAAAGAGGTTTATATGCCCTCACTGCGGAAGCAAGATTTTCTACAAGCCGAGGAACAAGGTCAAGAACGTAAAGGC
>CAYXIC010000035.1:0-1084 GCA_964465625.1 Candidatus Woesearchaeota archaeon | reverse complement strand
GAAATGCAGGTTCTTGAGCAGAGGCTTAACAACGTTCTTTTGCAAAAGCAGTCATTTCAGATAGAGTTTTCCGAAATACAATCTGCACTGAGGGAAATTCAGGATTCAAAGGGCGACGTTTTCAAGGTTGTAGGACAAATGATGGTAAAAACAGACAGGCAAAAACTCAAGGAAGAGCTTTCGAGCAAGGAAAAAATCCTTGATTTGAGGATAAAGTCCGTTGAAAAGCAGGAGAATTCCCTCATGGACAAGCTTGAAAGCCTAAGGGAAAATGTCCTGAAGTCAATGAAGAAATAAAACTGCCCAAAAAACAGGTTTCCAAAAAATTGCGAAATATTTATAAATTCCTTGTGAGGTAAATCATTATGGTTTTTGAAAGATTAAAAAAGGCGTTTTCTGGCTCTGACGATTTTGGAGATGAGGAATACCTGGAAATAGACCTTGGCCAGGAAAAAACCGAGAAAAAAATCACGATAAAGCTTTATGTCCTAAAGCAGTACGACGACATAACGAAAATTCTCAACGACTTGAGGGAAGGGTACACTATAGCGATTATTGACATAAAAACCCTCAAGCAAAAGGACTCCATTGAGTTGAAAAGGGCTGTTTCAAAGGTAAAGAAGACGATTGAAGCTCTTGAGGGAACAATTGCCGGCTTTGGGGAGAACATAGTGATTGCGACGCCTTCTTTCGCGCACATACACAAGGAAGCCGAGCCTGTGAAGAAGAGGGAAAGACCAGACTATTATTAGGAAAAGATGCGTTCTGGATATTTTGAAAGACTTCTTGGCAGATATTATGAATGGCGCTTGAGCAGGATAACTCCGCGAATTTTAGAGACAGTTGCAAATATCGGATTTACTATGGGCATATTGCAGACTTATGCTGATTCCCGGCATGTTTTTCCAGCGGAAGTTTTTGAGATTGAAAGATACATTCATAAGCAGAAAAGAGAATTAGATGAATTGGCAAAAAAAAGAGAATTTTTATCAGACAAGTTAGGGCTTTTGGCCACCGCAGCTTGAATCAACTAACCAACCCTTTCCTGGATTTTTCTGCAGTTTTTGCACACGTATTTTTGCAT
>CAYXIC010000034.1:0-5866 GCA_964465625.1 Candidatus Woesearchaeota archaeon | reverse complement strand
TGTGATTCATGCGCAAGGGATTGGGGGCTCTTGTCGGCTTTGCTGGAAGCGCACTGGTTTCTTCAGGGCTTTTCGTGCAAAATCCTGCCTATTCTGATGAAATAGGTAGTAGCAGGGGTGTTTTGGAAAATGTTTGGTCCATGGTTGTCAGAAAATGCAATTCTTATTTAGATAGAGACACCCTTCTCCGGCCTTGTGATATGGTTTTGACTGCGGAGATTGAAGGTGTGGAATTGAGTCTTTTCGCGAATAATCATGTGGTTTATAAAAACACAATATCTAATCAAGGAATTTATTCAACTGTGGCTCCTGATATGAGGGGATTGGCTATCCGCGTTGGCTTCGGAGGATTTTGCGATTATGTGTCTGTAAGTATTGTGCATAAAGACCAAAATTTTGATGATTCAAAAATTCCAGACACAGTTAAATCCTTGCCTAACGATAGCAATGAAAGAGACTGCAATAAAAGAATAAAAAAAGGGGACAGTTATGATATTGTAAAAACGCGCGCATTTCATAGATTTGCTCTTGAAGCAGCAGAAAAGATAATTGGGGCAAATACAAAATCAATTATAGAACCGTATAACCCTTGAGGGAAAATGGGAATTGAAAGGCTTTTTTCTCGCGGAAAAATCGTTGCCGCTGCGGCCGGGCTGGTTTTTTTGGCCGCTTGTTCTTCAGATGAGCCATTGATTATCGATGGAAAGATAGAGCTGTCACAAATTCCTAAAGAACTGGTCTTTGAAGCGGTGCATTATGGAAATTATAGCCAAGAGCCAAGAGTTGAATCGGGAAGGATTGTTGAAAAAGTTGAGCACAGATGCAGCAAGAAAGAAAATTTGGAATATTGCATACTCAAGAAAACGATGTTTGAAGAACCCGGAAACAAAGATTTTCCAGACGATTACGAGGAACATTATGTTATAACATTTATCGATGATGAAAAGAGAAGGATAATCTTTGCGAAAAGTATTACCACAAGTTCTTACGTAAATGTCGGAGAGTTCATCCAAACAAAATATATGCCCTTTGGGAATAATCCGGATGCCATTTACATGAACAAAGAATTTTCTACTAAAAGTTGGAAGGAATTTATTAAAGACCCGACAACCCCTTTGGAAAAAATCGCTCCGAACAAAATTGAAGAATACAGAAAAGAATATACGAAAGAAGAAATAAGCACATTTAACCATATGAGGTTTCTTCCTGGACTTAGGGAGTTTGTTAAATCCTTGGGTTATTATCTGACAAAGCCCATAAGGAAGACATTCAACTTGTTCAACCCAAATGAGTAGAATCTTGGGATTCCAAATGTATACTAAATCAAAATAAAACTTATAAACTCGCTTTCATGTCTATTATGAGCCTAAAATGGGAAAAAACTTGGTTAAGATTGCAGGTCCTCTTTTGGCCGCTAGTTTGGCTGCGGGCTGCGCGAATGGTTCTGTTAATTTAGAAGATTTAAAATATTCTGCTAGAGGGGTTATTGGGGCTCCAGCAAGTTTTGTAATTGGTTCATTAAAAGACATGCAAAGAGATCCTGCAGAAGGAACCTATAATCTTACGGGAAGGGCGGTAAGTGAAGCCGGTAGGGTTGTCAATGGGGCTTTTTATCCTGCGACAAAACACAAGTATGAGGCGGAACTAGGCAGCGAAAAAATCCATCCTATGGCTGACAACAACGCTGTTAAAATGGCAGGATGGGGTGCGGTTGTTCTTGGACCAACGACTTCTTTATCGTATCTTGAAAGCACTTTGACTGGTTTAGGACTTGGATTTGTTGTGGATTATTTCACACAGCAAAAGAAATAATTCTCTTTTTATCCCAACCAGCGGACTTTTCCGGGCCTGGGTTCAAATATCATTCCTTCTTCGAGAAGTTTCTTTATTTCCTCGCTGACGACGTCTGAAGGCTGGCCGATTCCCTTGAACAGGGCTTCTGTTTCAATTCCTCCGTTAACCTCTGAGGCCTTTATCATTTCGAGAACCTTTGCCCTTATGTCAACCGCAGGGGGTTTTTTTTGGACAGGAGCATTGCCTGTGTAATCTGAAGGCGTGTTATTGAACTTTGCTTGTGGCTGGTTTTCAACTTCCATTTTCCTAAGCAAAAGATATTTAGGATCCTGCTCCCTTACAATCTCAGGGGAAATATAGACTTCGTCGTTAAAATGCCTTAAGGAGCCTATCACAAGAACAGTCTGCCCGTGCGCTATGCCTTTCAGCTTATCCGTGTCGTCGCCGAATGCCTTCATCTTTATCTGGCCAGAACCATCGTCCAAAGTCAGAAAAGAGTATTTTTTCTCGCCCTCGCTTTCGTACTTGTCCACGATGCTTCCAATAATGTTCACCCTAACGACCCTTGTTCCCTTAAAGTCGAGAAAAGAAAACCTTTCGTTGCTCAATACGGGATTTGAACTAAGCACATCGCCAATTCTCATTTTGTACGCTATGTTCCTCTTGAACTGCTGTTCTTCTGGCATTTTTTATTCTTTTGTTTTATAATCTTGGCAGGAAGGGCATCTTCCAGCTAGTGTTTGGCTAAAATAATTGCACCAAACCCTTCCATT
Source organism: Candidatus Woesearchaeota archaeon (assembly GCA_964465625.1). Taxonomy (GTDB): domain Archaea; phylum Nanobdellota; class Nanobdellia; order Pacearchaeales; family GW2011-AR1; genus CAZLQA01. The sequence continues at coordinate 3,299 of CAYXIC010000034.1, read as the reverse complement.
AGGCACTTCACTATAGGCGCAAGTTTGGGATTTTGGTAATTGTGATATCAACAAATCAAGCCTTTTTACAGCACCTTGTATTTCTTCCAGTCCCATCTTAAATCTTTTGAACATAGCCAGAGCGCGGCTCGTAAACTATGCTGTTTTTTGTAAGTTCCACTATTGCCTCCTCAATTTCAAGCTTGCTCAATCTTCCGTCAAGCTCCTTCTCGATTTCCTCTATCGGAATGAGCTTCCCGAGCCTGCTTTCAAGATGCGTTATCGTGTCTCTGACGACGAAAACCTTGTTTCTCTTCGAGGCAGTCATTCCCGAGGAGATTTTGTCAATGTCAAACGTTTGGGACTCGTAATCATAGCCGACTTCTGTAAGATAATACTTTATTATTTCGATCGCCCTTTTTGCGTCCTCTCTTGTCACAACGCTACTGAGCCTGACCTTGGCAGAAGCCTCTGACATTCTTATCAAAGCTTCAAGCTGCCTTGCCGAAATGGGAATCGGCTTCAGGACAGCGTCGGAAGACACCGGCTTGTTCCTCAAGTCAATGTAAAACCTCTCTATTTCGTCGACAGACTCCTCGCTAAGCTTTGGAACAACCCTCTGCTTTGCGTATGCAACGTATTTCCTGAAAAGATCCCTCTCTATGAACATGTCCCTGCCCTCCTTCCTGTGCTCGTGCAAAACATGCCTGGCTATTTTGGCGTCCTTTTCCTTGTTCGGTATGTCTCTGAGGGTGAAGATGACGTCAAACCTGTTTATCAGCGTCGGAGGAAGGTCTATCTGCTGCGCCACTGCCTGGTACGGGTCAAACCTCCCGAATTTTGGGTTTGCCGCCGCGAGCACAGAAGTTTCAGCCCTGAGCGTTGCTTGAACATTCGCCTTTGAAATGGTTATCGTTTGCTGTTCCATCGCCTCGTGCATCGAGCTTCTTTCATTTGCATCCATCTTTTCCAGTTCGTCAATGCATACAAGTCCTTTGTTGGAAAGAACCATTGCCCCTGCCTCCAAACTCCAGCCCCTCAGGTACTCGTCCCTGACCACTGTTGCCGTTAATCCCGCTCCCGAAGCGCTTTTTCCCACAACATACCTTCCTTTCGGCGAAATTTCAGCCATGAAGTTCAAAGTGACGGACTTTGCAACCCCAGGATCGCCTATCAAAAGAATGTGGATGTCTCCCCTTCTCTTTTGGCCGTCCGCATGGATTTTTTTGACACCCCCAAAAAGTTGCAGAACCAGTGACCTTTTTATTTCCTCATATCCCCATACACTCGGAACAATGCTTTTCGCAAGATTCTCGAAAATCTCCGGATCTTTTGACATGTCAAGAATCTTTTTTTCCTCTTCTTCGCTTATGTTCAAATCCTCAAAAGTCTCCTCCAACGGGATAAGGTTGTTGACCTCTATTGCAAGCTCGAATCTTGTTGACATTCCTCCTGAAGCCAACGGAACAGGAACCTCTTTCAATATTCCTATGACCCTTACCCTGCTTCCCGGTGTCGTTTTGTCCTCCATCTGCGGCTCAACAAGGTCCTCTTTTATGAAGACGTTTATTTTTTTCGGCTGCTCCCCGCCGCTCAATGACTCGGGAGACTCCTCTATGACTAATCTCTGGGTGTCGACCATCTCCTTGCTGATCATCTTAAACCCGCCCTTCCTCCCGCAGGAGCATCGCGTCGGTTCCCGAAACTTTTTTTCCATCTGAAGCATTGAAATCACAGTGCCACAGGAGGGGCATTCAAACTTCGCGTTGACAACCTGCGGCCTTACGTCTGAGGCCTGCCTTATCAAGCCTTCAATGACAATCATCTCGTTCAGGTGTTTTGACCTTATGTTCCTTATTTTTATGTTCTGGCTGTCCGACAAATTCCAAAGCCTCACTCTGGCATTGTCAACCAGTCCGGATTCCTCTATGGCCAATTCCAACAGGCTTAATGTTTCCTCGGGATTCAACACTATCTCGTCGGCCAACTTGCTTGAAAATTCAGAGAGCTTTAGAAAATCCAGGTGCACTATGCTCTTTCCGTGCTTTATGGACTCCCCCATTTCCTTCTTGTGGGAGTCAAAGAAGTTTTTCGCCTCTATTACAAGCTCCTCTTTTGACTTTGCGTCAGCCATGGGTTATGACTAATTGCCAGTGGTTTTTATAATTTGTTGTCAAAAATCAGCACTTTTGTAGTGATAAATCAGAAGCAGCCGATTTCCAGAATTGTGGGCCCGCAATCAAATGAGTTAACTGCACAACCGGTAGACTCACCAAAATCCTGTGAGAAAGAATTTGTGAAAGTGCAGCTTGCTTCCACGGTCTTGTTTGAAAAAGTGTGAGAACCTGTCGAGCAGGAAGTTCCGTAACATCCTGTAGCACTACTTCCAAAACAAATGCCTGCACTTGTTGCGCTCCATTTCTGATATTGCGTCCAGCCGCTTGGACATGTTGAAGATATGAACCTGCACACAAACTTGTTTCCCTGAATCTCTGTCGGAATTCCGTTCGCGGAAACACAGTTTGTTCCCGTATGAACTGAGTTGACAAGATTTCCCGTGTAGCTGCCGCCGCTTGAAGAGGTTGCGTTAACCTCATCCCAAGAGCTTATGCAACTGTTCCCGAAGCAGATATTGCTTCCTGGACTAATGCTTCCTGTGACGTTGACATTGCCAAGAAAAACAGCGTTTCCCGCAACCCCTGAAGAAAGGTCCAATTCCTTTGCGCTGTGTCCGAATGTTGATGGGTTTTGGGTGCCGAATGCCAGAACAACCGAGACGACAAGGATAGATATTGAAAGAAGCAAGATGCTGTAAAAAGCCCTGTTTGAGATGTTGACGTTTACGTTTCCCAGCCTCTTTTTCATGCCTATACTTATGAATCAAGATTTTTAAAGATTTCTTAATTTTTAATGTTATAACAATACCTAATTTTAGTTTTTTATAGGCAATACTCTTAGAATATACCTAAGATTGGCACTCCTAAAAAGATATTTTTTCCGCCTTCTTCAAAAAATCTTCAGGCAAACTTATTTGTAGTTCTTCAGCGCAGCCTTTACATTCTTCAAAAGCTGCTTCATGCTCTCTTCCAGCTGCTGCTTGTTCTTTGTTCCAGTGCACACCAATTTCCCGTTGCTGAACAAAAGAAAAGTCGCGTTCGGTTCTATAAGCTTGTACACAAGCCCTGGAAACTGCTCGGGCTCGTACTCTGTGTTTTCCATTTCAAGCGCTATGAAGTTCAAGTTCAGCTTTAGGTCAATCGTTCCTGAAGCGACAATGTTTTGCACAGTTATCTTTGGCTTTACAGTGATTTTCACGTTTA
>CAYXIC010000033.1:0-5941 GCA_964465625.1 Candidatus Woesearchaeota archaeon | reverse complement strand
TTTTTATCGCTGAAGTGCTTGGCGCTCCTTCGGGATTTTATTGCCTTGTTCAGGTCCATGAAGGGAAATAGGCAATGATGTTTTTAAAATTAGTTGTTTTTAATTCTGCTAAGTTTTGCACGAGCGAATTTCATTTAAGCTTTTTGGAATATGGTCTCTCCAGCTTGTTAAAATTCCCTTTTGATAATCTCCATTGAGTTTATAGTCTATGAAATAAATTTTATCCCTCAAGTCAAAAATCCCCCACGGCTGAGAATCAATTTTTGTATCGCCATTAATCAAACAAGTTCTATATCCAACTACTAAATCTACTTTTCTACCGCCGATTCTAGATTTTGATTCTATGCGCAAACCCAATCCCTCTTCTATCTTTGAAAGGTTGATGCTGCTATTAAACACAGGGTGCCCCTCTATACCCATCGGCAAAGCTAAAGCAGCAGCCAAAACCATCTCTTTGAGTTTCATATAAAACAAAAAACACCCATACTTAAAAGAATTATTGTGATTTTAAGAAAACCTTATTTCTCCCCCGCCGAGAACTTCTTTTCCTTTGTACAAGACACAAGCCTGGCCTTGAGAAACGCCTGTTATTGATTTTTTCAAGACAACTTTGTATCTGCCATTTTTATGCAAAACATTGCAAGGAAGAAGCTCGCCCACTTGTCGGATTCTTGCAAGGATTTTTTCGTTGTTTTTCGGCGCTTCATTTATCCAATAGGGGTTTTTCAAAAAGAATTTCTTTCTGTACAGCAATTCATTGTTTTGAGGAGCGGCGACAATCTCATTATTTTTCGGATTTTTTGAGGCAACATACCACCTTTTCAATTGCTTTTTGTTGTCAGAGCTTTTTGAAACATCTATCCCGTATTTCATTCCTATGCGCTGGCCTATCGTGTAATAGTAAATGCCGTCGTGCTCTCCGATAATCTTTCCATCAGGACCGAGAATTTTCCCTTTCTTTGGCTTAATCCTTTTTTTCAGGAATTTTTTCAGGTTAACTTTGCCAATAAAGCAAATTCCGACGGTTGATTTTTTGTCGTGATTTGGAAACTTGTTTTTCTTTGCTATCTCGCGAACCTGCTTTTTGGTATACTCGCCTATGGGAAAAAGCGTTTTTTCAAGTTCATTTTGCTTTATCCTGTAAAGAAAGTAGCTTTGGTCCTTTGACTCGTCCTTTGCGCGAAGGAGTTTATATTGTTGCTCGCCGCTGGCCACACTTGGACGATGGCCGCTCGCTTTCGCAGATATTTTCTTATTTTTAACCAAAAACGCTTTATTCTTGTTATCAACAATCCCACCATTATCAACCTTTTTTGTTCGTGCATAATGACCTGTAACCATTAAATCTGCATCGAGTTTTTTCATGGCTTTCAGGAGAAATGGAAATTTCACTTTTTCGTTGCAGTCTATGTCAGGGTTAGGGGTTATGCCTTTTCTATAATCCTCAAACATCTTCTCCACAACATCTCTTCTGTATTCTTTTTCAAAGTCAAAAGTTATCAGGGGTATTTTCAAGATTTCGGCGATTTTCATTGCGTGGCTTCTTTCCCTAATCCAGTCGCATTCACCCAAGCCATTTTTCCCCTGTGAAGTCCAGTTTTTCATGAAAACGCCAATAACTTCGTAGCCTTTTTTCTTCATCAAGAGCGCAGTTACAGAGGAGTCAACCCCGCCGGACATTGCTACCAAAACGCGAAGGGGTTTTTTGGGTTTCATTTCACTCCATGTTTAATAATATTAACCTATATCTTATCTTTCCTATATGATCATACTCTTCACTATGCTCTCCACTTTCGTCAATAATCAAAATATATGACTTTTCCGTTATTTTGTTCTTCATAACCCTGTGTATCTCAATTATTGGCTTGCCTATTAATTCTTCGAATTTACCAACCATATGAATTCCAAATTCACCCTCATGAATGAAAAATTTTATATTCAATCTGTTTAAACTATGACACAATTTATGTTCGCATTTTTTATGTTTTTCAGACAAATCCTCTCTTATTTTGCAGAATTTTTTGAAAATATTTTTACTATATTCTATTAAATATTTCTTGCTTAAACTTTCGGAATAAAAGAAAATCGCATCACCCTCCACCTTGTTCAATATCAATCTTTTGTCACATACCTTGTATAACCTTTCAAGTATTTCTGTTATGACTTCTCTCGCATGAACCAAGGAAGTTTTTGTTATAAATTCAGTGTATCCCGATATGTCAAATATAAACAACCTCCCGTTTAAGATATCCACAGTTATTTTAGGATTTAAAGCGTTTAAAAACCTTCACATGCCTTTTTGATTTCATGTTAAAAATAAAAACGTCCGAGGGAGGATTCGAACCTCCGACATCATGGTATCTGCGAGACTGCGTCCCGAGACTTCCGCGAACGGGTCGCGTCGTAACAGCCATGCGCTCTACCTACTGAGCTACCCGGACTTTAATCTGAAAAAAAGAAAATGATATTTAAACTTAATCCTTTCACTGAAGTGCAATCATATTAATAAACGGCTGTTTTTTGCCAGGTATATGGACTATTACCTTGAAATTTGGCTGAGGGACTTGCCAAAAGATATGTTTAAGGGAATTAGAATAAGGAACACCGAGCAGTATCACCCCCACATTACCTTAATCCGCCCGTTTAGCGTGTGGGATCTTCATGAAGTTCCTGAAAAAAAACTAAGGGGCATAATTTCCGGCTTCTGCGAAGGAAAAAAACCGATGCCATTTTCCATTGAAGGCAAAGGAAGATTTGACAACAAAGACGGTGTTTATTACCATTTTCCCGTTGTTGATTCTGGTGAATTACTTGGGTTTAATGACGGACTTGAAAAAATTCTTGGCGATTATGTCCAATTTGCCGAGAAACTCGGCCAAAAAAAGATTTTTCACATGACTGTTGATACTGATTTTGACATATCTCCCTGCCCAAGAATAGACATGCATATGCTTAGACTGACTGCAATGAGAAATACAGGAATAGGTAACGATTTAATCTGGTTTTCTTACGACTTTGTAACGCAGAAAGTGTTGGGGAGAGAAGAATCCAAGGATGGGGATTTGTGGAAAATGACACTTAATAACTTTTATTCTAAAAATTAATCTTCTTCCTTTAGCCCCAAATCAACTATTGGCTGCACCCTGTGCTTCTCCAGAAAACTGTAGACATTCGCCTGCTTCGTTCCCTTTATTATTGAGATGACCGCCTCCTGCGCGTTCTTAATCCTTTCAGGATCGCCCAAGATTCCCACGCTGTTGCCCTTCAACTCAAAAAAACATTCTGTCAGTTCGTGCAAAACCCTTAGCGTCTTTCCGCTTTTTCCTATGATTCTTGCCCTTATGCTTTTGAAGTCCTTTCTTCTAGCGTAGTCTTTTATGTTTATGACTTCAATAACATTGTCCTCTTTTTTTACAAGCAAAGCCACGCCGAAAGGAAATCCCATGTCCAATGCCTCAATAACCATCTCTGCATAATACTCGTTTTCCGGTTTGCCGTCAATAGAAATATCCTTTCCTATGTTTGTTATTCTTACACCAAGTTCCTTTTCCAATTTTTTCCTGTTTTTTACAACTCTTGCAATTTTGTCGCAGATAATTTTCTTCATTTTTTGTCAAATGATTCAAAGTTTTTATTTTTATTCCTCAAAATCAGGGCAATGAAAAACCATATGGTTATCGCGGTTATCATGATGTAAGGGCTTTCTATAGCACCCTTAAGAAATCCTTTTAAGGAGTATATCAACAAAGCCAGCAAGAAACCGTAAGGAACCATCGCTATCGGAACGAACAAAATCTTAAGAAAATTCTGATTTTTTATTCCGGAATGAAAAAAGTAAAAAGCCAAGGCATTTGGATGCCACATGGAAGCAAGAACGCCCCTCGACAGGTTTTTTCCGCCTAAATTTTCCAGATTTTTTCTTTTTGATATGTTCAATCCAAGAGTGTAATTTATTGTTGAGGTTATTGTCAATGCAACCGCAACAATCAGGCTTATTTTTATCAATTCTATGAAGGTTCCGTCAGAAAGTATTACTGCCAATGCAATTATGAAAGAGCCGGGAAAATAAAGTCCAAAGTAGACAATCCCTTCAAGAAAAGATGCAATGAACAATCCAAACAACCCATAGGACTCATACAACCCCTCCAAAAAAGATAGGATGCCTGTCGGGCTTGGTATAATCCCAAAACTCCACAAAACAAAAACGCTTATGTAAAATATCAGCGCTGACAGGGGAAGCAAAGGAATTCTTTCCCATCTGTCTTTATTCATTTTTCTAAAAACCTTCTTTTTCGGATTTCAAATGCCCGTTTTTTCTCAGCCACTCTACCTGGTTCTGGCGATATTTGTAGATAACATCCCCTCTGCTCTTGTCCAATTCCCAAAGTTCAATTATCACGACGTCTCCCGGCCTTAACCAGAGTTTTCTCCTCAGTCTTCCGGGAACACGGCAGTTTCTGTTTTTTCCGTCCAGGCAGTTTACCATCATCTTGTTTCCTCCCAATCTCTGCTCGATTATCCCAATGACCTCGTTTTTTCTCGGAAGCTTGACCCTTGTTATTTTTTCTTCCCCTTCCCCGTTTTCCTGAGTGGTTTCATTAACATCTTCAAATTCGTTGGATTCTTCTTCCATGAATGATGTAAAAAAATATGTTTTATAAATTGTGTTATTCAGTCTCATAATCATTATAAATCAGGAGTTTTTTTGCTGGTGATGCTTGACAAATTTGAGCAGCCAAGGGGGTATTATGTTTTTTGTGAATATTTGAAAGACGGCGAAGTTAATTCGGATTACATCACCTCTAAAAATTATGAAGACCCTGAAACCTCAAAGTCAAAACTTTCTGATTCATTAAGAACTTTTCTTGTGGAGGATTGGAAAAAATTAAATGTGAAAATTTTTCGCTATGACGGAATCATTGTCCAATCAGCCACATACGGGAAAAAGACCTAACCCAATACGAGTGCGAAAGGCACTTTATTTATCTCTCCAACTTCGTTCTTTGAGATGATTCCTGCAGCCAGCGCGGCATTAACCGACTTTTTTCCTATGATGTTGAATGTCGCGTCCTCGGCCTTTTTCCCGCGCATTATCTCAACAGCCTCTGCCTCGCTGACTTTGTCGCCGTTGAAGAAATTTTCCTTTACATCCAGCTGAAAATTGCCTTCCTCAAACCTTTTTCCAAGAAGCTCTTTGTCGCACAAGGCAACTATTTCCCTGTAAGCCCTTATTATTTTCAGGAGCATTTTCCGGAACTAAAATCCTTTTTTAGCGCCTTCCTTAATTGCCTTTTCCGCGTTGTCTTTTGACATCATGGCGCTCATGTTTGTTCCGCAGCTGGAGCACTTGCCCCTTCCCATGAATCCGCCCCTTGCATTTTTGACAATCTCAGGGTTCTTCATCTCTCTTCCCTTCACCCTGCACTTTACGCAATAAGCTTTTATCATTTTTTTCCTCCTTTGGGTTTATTTACAGTTTCCTAGAAAGGCGTTGTTTTTAAGGTTTATTGTTTCCGTTTCTTGAGATTATTCTCAAATCTTGCTCCTCACGGGATGCTTTGCCCCGCACGCGAAGCAGCGCATGAAGCTCATTCTTTCCTCCCTCATTATTTCTGTGTCTGGTTTTCCGCATTCCTTGCAGAGCACAAACTCCTTTGCGTATTCCTCTATCTTCTGGTTTATCTTTGAACTGGGAATCTTGTTGTTCAAAACAAGCCTTTCACCCTCGATTTGGCCCGAAGTCGCAAGTTCCCTCAGTATGAATTTTTGAAAGTGGCTTATTTCCCTCCTAAACTTGCCAGAGATTTGCGAAAAATTCGTGACTATTGTCTTTTTTCCCTCGAAATGCCCTTCCGCCTTCGGCATTTCAAACCTCTCCCCGTTTTCAGAAGAAACCCTTTTGACTTTTTTGTATGCCTCATCAAGAAGTTTTTCATATTCG
>CAYXIC010000032.1:0-6416 GCA_964465625.1 Candidatus Woesearchaeota archaeon | reverse complement strand
AGAATTATCGAGTTGTACAATGGCACGAATTTTACCCACAAAACAGCGTCGACAAGCAGCACAAAAAGCGCGCTGATTAAGCCGCCGGCAATTCCGAATTTCACCGAATCAAGATTTTCAGGCATTTTTATTTTTGTTTTTCCATCTTTAAAATCTTTTTCCCTTTCATGTGCTTCCAAAGGGCTTTTGGAATCTTGACATCTCCGTTTTTTTGCTGGTTGTTTTCAAGTATCGCAACTAAAGCGCGGGAGGTTGCAAGCGCTGTGTTATTAAGCGTGTGCGGCGTTATTCTCTCGTTCTTCACTCTCGTCGAAATGCCCAATTTTCTCGCCTGCGCCTCTGTCAAATTTGAACAAGAGCCCACCTCAAAATAATCTTTTTTTCTCGGGCTCCACGCTTCAACATCAACCTGCTCGTACTTTAAATCTCCCAAGTCGCCGGAGCAGATTTTCAAAACCCTTATCGGTATTTTCAGCTCCCTGAATATTTCAACGGTTATGTTTTTCAGATCTGTAAAGAATTTTTCCGAGTCTTGTGGCAAACATATGACAATCATTTCAACCTTGTTGAACTGGTGCGTTCGAAAAAATCCCTTTTCGTCTATTCCGTGGCTTCCTATCTCCTTCCTGAAGCACATTGAATATGACGTGTGTTTTATCGGAAGGCTTTTTGAACTTATCTCTGTGTCTACAAACCTGCTGATAAGCGAATGCTCAGATGTTCCGATAAGGGCCATTCCGTTTTGCGTCAGGTAAATCTGGTTGTTCTTGTCGTTCAAGTCAGTCACCTTGTCAATAACCTCTTCCTTAAGCATCAAGGGAGTTTCAACGTACAAAAAGCCCTTGGAAACCATCTTGTCTATTGCAAACCTTACCAATGCCTGGTTCAACAAGGCTAAGTCGCCCTGAATGTAGTAAAATCCTGTTCCCGAGACCCTTGCACTGGAGTCAAAATCAGCCAATCCGAGATTTTCGGCAATTTCAACGTGGCTTTTGACATCAAATGAAAATTTTTTCGGCTTCAGATAAATTTTTTCAACAACGTTTTCCTTGTCGTTTTTCCCAGATGGAACCTTTTTTGAGATAATGTTGGGAATTTTCATCAATGTCTCCCTTACCTTGATCTCAAGCACTTTCCTCTTTTCCTCAAGTTTGGAAATTTCCTCCGGGATTTTTTTGGCTTTCTTGATTAGTTCTTGTGCCTGAGTTTTTTTCTTCGCCTTCATCAATTCGTTTATTTTCCCGGATATTTTGTTCCTCTCGCTCCTGAAGCCGTCTTCCTGGTACTTCAGCTTTCTCCATTCCTCGTCCAGTTTTTTCGCCTCGTCAACCAATCCAAGCTTTTGTTCCTGAAATTTCCTCTTTATGTTGTCCTTTACAAGATTTGGATTCTCCCTTACAAGTTTGATGTCTATCATGCCTGTTTTTGGGAAAGATTATATTTAAATTTAATTGAATGAAAAATTTAAAAACAATTTCTCGCTTTATTGATGATGGCTATTGAAGACGTTGGAAATAATTTTTTTGGAGCGTACATTTCATTCATTTCCATATTCCCCGTCTTCTTCCAGAAATTCATCAACCTTTTTGTCATAGTTTTACTGGTTGTGCTATATTGCGTTTTCGTCTGGAAGTTTTACCGCTCAATATCAACAAAAAACATGATAGAGCTGAACCTCCACAAGTACAACAGGATGAAACATCCCCTGTATGCGCAGTTTCTTGCGTCGGTTTTTTACTTTATTGAGTATCTTCTCTTTATGCCAATAATGATTTTTCTTTGGTTCTCGGTTTTCACGCTGCTTTTGATATTCCTTACGGAAAATCTTGCCGTAAGCACACTTTTGCTGATTTCAGCCACGATAATCGCGTCAATAAGAATGGTGTCCTACTACAGGCAGGACCTTGCAAGCGATGTTGCAAAGCTCATACCATTCACTTTCCTTGCGGTTTCCATATTGAATCCCACATTCTTCTCCATAGAAAGAATTTTTAGCCAGTTCTCACAGATACCAAACTTTTTCGGCGAGATAATTGTTTATCTTGTATTCATAATCTTTCTGGAAATGGTTCTAAGGCTGTTCAGCTTCGTATTTTCTCTTTTCAATCTTAACGAGGAAGAGGTGGAATAGGGCAGTAAAGCAAAGGGTAAAACATTTTAGTCCTCTCCCAAAGAGGTCTTGTTGCTCTTCTTGAAAATATCCTCCAAAAGGTTAAGGTGCTTCTGCTTTTCCTTTTTGTACATCTCCGGATTTGTCTTGAATTTGCCTATCATGCCTGCAATATGCTCCCCTCCAAGGAAGTAAGGCGTCAACACATAATCTGCTCCCCTGTTGTACAGTCCAAAGGCTTCCTCTGCCTCGTTTGCCCTCGCAATAATAACGGCATCGGGATTTACAGCCCTAACTGTCCTGGTCAAAAGGGAATTTACGTCATAGTCTGGAATTGTTGAGATAATCAGCTTTGCCTTTTCCAGGGACAATTCATCAAGAAGGTCCTTGTCGTATGCATCCCCGTAAAGGCAAGGTATTCCGACTCTTCTGAGCTTTTTCGCGGTCTCCGGGTTTATGTCCACAACAAGATACTTCATCTTCAGATTTTTCAATGCCGTGAGAATTCCAAAACCAGTCCTGTTGTAACCGAGCAATATGGCCTCGTATTCTTCCCTTGGTTTGTGCGTTTCCAGTATCAGGTCTTTTCTCTCAAAAATGCCGAGATACTTGGACAGTCTCGGATAAATCCTGTCGGAATAATTGACCATGTATGTTGATCCTGCTATGGTGAAAAGCCCTATGAAAGTCACAAAGGAAAGTATCTCAGGAGTGAGATGCCCTATCTTGACTCCCAATGCTATCAGTATGAGGGAAAACTCGCTTATTTGCGCCACAGTGAGTCCTGCCATGAATCCTGTTCTTTTCGTGTACCCGTAAATTCCCATAAGGGCCATTACTATGAGGGGATTTCCGAAGAGTATGAAAAGCGAGAATATCAAAGCAGGTATTATGACTTTGCCAAAACCCGTCAGGATCATGTTCGAGCCTATGAGTATGAAAAAAGATATTATGAAAAAGTCCCTTAAGGGCTTCATCCTCGAGCTTATCTCAAAGCTGTACGGCGATACAGACAAAACCACACCGGCAATCAATGCACCCACTTCCAGTGTCAGGCCGGCTTGGTGGAACAGCGAAGCCAATCCAAGACCCCACGCAATTGAAAACACGAAAAGGAACTCTTGCGACCTGGCAAAGAATTTCTGTGCCTTAGGAAGAACGAAAATGCTTATCGGAACTATCAATGCCGTCAATAACGCGCCCTTGACCAAGGTGATCCATATCGAGTAAACGAAGTTTGAGCTGTTTGATATGGAAGATACGGCAATGAGTATGAGCATTGCTATCAAATCCTGGACTAGAAGGAAGCCTATTGCGATTTTTCCGTGAAGTCTTTCCAAATCCCCCTTGTCAGAGAGCAGCTTGGTAATTATTATTGTGGAAGAAAACGTGAGGGCAACCGCGATGTACAATGAAGCCAGCGGGGAAAAACCTAGGGCGAGCGCAATGAAATAGCCTATTATGGATGTAAAAAGCACCTGGCCGACGCCTGTTATCAATGAAATTTTTCCGACTTCCTTTATGACTTTTGGGGACAAATGCAAACCAACGATGAACAGAAGGAACGCTATTCCAAAGTCCGCAAAAATCTGGATTGTTTCGTTCATCGAGACCATGTTCAGGAAAAACGGCCCTACAAGGATTCCGGAAATTATGTAGCCTATTATCAAAGGCTGTCTTAGGGCCCGCATTATGAAAGAGACCGCTAGAACGATTGCAATCACGAGGCTTATCTGGACAAAGATTTCTTCCATTTACAAAAACACCTTCTTTTTAATACTGTTAAACGGAAAAGCACTATAAAAAGTTTTCATGAAAACTTTTTCCCCTCAACGGATTCTTGGCAAGGGATTCCGTCAATATTTCAGCAAAGTTTATAAACGAATTTCACAAAATTCAGTTATGCCAAAGGTAAGAATAAAGCTTAACTGCACCGACATAGAAATGCTCAACGCCATTTGCGGTTCCATAAGTGACATAGCAAAGAGCTCCGGAATAGTCATACGCGGCCCTGTGCCTTTGCCTACAAAAAGGCTCAAGATAACGACAAGAAAATCGCCCTGCGGAAACGGCACCGCAACGTTCGACAAGTACGAAATGAGGATACACAAGAGGCTCATAGACCTTCCCGCAAACGAGAAGATACTCCACAGCATCATGAGGCTGAAGATTCCGAAGAACGTCAACATAAAGATAGAGGTAAAGGACTAGTTTTCAAAATGAAGCGCTCTTCGAGAAGATGGAAGAAAAAGTGGCAGATGCGGTGGAAGTGGCAGCGCAAGAGGCTTAAGAAAGAGAAGAGGAAGAGAAAGATGAGAAGAACGAGCTGATTTTCAGGCGGTTTGTATTGTTCAAGACAATAATTTATATAAATACGCCCAATTTTTTCAGGCGATGGGCAGCGAGGATTATTCTGTTGATGAGATAAGGGCTGCATTGATAGTATATTTCAAAACATATCCAAAGATATCTGGGGCAAAAAAGCCAGGGGACATTAATATTGGTGGTGAAGAATACGGGAGATACATAAGCGCCCTAAATTTTCTTAGAGACGCAAGATTAAGCGGAAGCAACGTAATTGACTTATTAATTGGAGGGAACAATAACAGCAGAGATTATGATGTCATATCAAAAATTCTCTCAGGTCACAAGGAAACAAGGCTTTCTCTCGAGGATTATTTAAAAACCTTGCCCGAGGAAAAAAGAAGGAAAGCTGAAAAAAGAATAGATAAAAATAGGAAAAGAATAGAACGTAAGGAAAAAGGCGCCCTTGAGGATAAATTGTCAAGACCATTGAAATATAATTGGGAAAAATAAATCGCAGGTCAAGTGAGGTCTTAAACCATAACAATCTTTATAAGTTTCTATGAAAGTACTCTACAATGGCAAGCGAAATCTGGACAGAGAAATACAGGCCGGGCAAATTCTCGGAGATGGTAGGACAGGATGGGGTTGTAAAAAGGGTGCATTCACTGGCGAACACGCTGAACATCCCACATCTTCTTTTTGCAGGGCCTGCGGGAACAGGGAAATCAACACTGGCTTTGGTGATAGTCAAGGAGCTTTACGGAAGCAACTGGAAGGGCAATTTCCTTGAACTGAACGCCAGCGACGAGAGGGGAATAAACGTCGTGAGGGAAAAGGTCAAGACTTTTGCGAGAACAAAATCCCTTGGAAGCGTGCCTTTCAAGATAATCTTCCTCGACGAGGCGGACGCGCTGACGCCAGAAGCCCAACAGGCTTTGAGAAGGACTATGGAAAACTACTCCTCGACATGTCGATTTATACTGTCATGCAACTATTCAAGCAAGATTATCGATCCGATACAATCCCGCTGCATCTTGTTCAGGTTCAAGCTGATGGAAAAAAAGGACATACAAAAAATAATAAGCCTCATCTCCGAAAGGGAAAAGCTCAGCATCTCCCCCGAAGCCGTGGAAATAATATATGAAGGCAGCGACGGCGACTGCAGAAAGTGCATAAACATACTCCAGTCAACGGCATCTGTTTCCCCAAGGATAACCCCTGAACTGGTTTCAACAATAATCTCAGAGGCAAAGCCGCGCGACGTTCGCATCGCTTTGGACTACGCAATCTCGGGAGACTTTCAAAAGTCGAGGGAAAAGCTCTTTGACATAATGCTAAAACAAAGCGTCTCTGGACAGGACATTGTAAAGGCTATACAGAAAGAGATATGGAACATGCCTGTCGAGCCCGAGTTAAAGGTCAGATTAACAGAGAAAACAGGCGAGGCCGAGTTTAGGATTATAGAGGGCAGCGATCCGTTCATACAGCTTCAGGCATTGCTCGCGAGCTTTGTCCTTGCCGGCTTGGGAAAATGAAATTAAGTTTGGATAGAATAAACTGGAATAATGTAAAGATAGGCGCAGCAGTAATTGTTCCAAATAATGATGAGTCGGTTTTATTCGGCAAAAGAGTTGGTTCTCACGGTGCCGGAACATGGGGATTTCCAGGGGGAGCAGAGGAAAAACATGAAACCGGTTCTATGTGTGTGTTAAGGGAAACAAAAGAGGAAGCAGGATTGGATATAGAGTTGGTGAGTAAGTATTCTGTTAATTATACCCTTGATGATTTCAAGAATGGCTTGGTGTATTTAACATTGTACTATCTGGCAAAAACAATTTTAGAAAAGCCGAGGATTTTAGAACCAAGAAAGATGTCCGAGTGGAAATTTTTTCCATGGAACAATCTTCCGCAGCCATTGTTTCTTCCCATAAAACATCTGGTAGAAAAAGGCTACAATCCGTTCTTGAAAGATGAATGAAAAAAACATAGAGGTTGAGAT
>CAYXIC010000031.1:0-6449 GCA_964465625.1 Candidatus Woesearchaeota archaeon | reverse complement strand
GAGTAGTTTGCTGTCCACAATGAATCATTAAGTGCGTAATCGTATGCATTAGTGAGATTTCTTCCGGCAGAATAAACCTGTCCAATGATATTTGCATCTCCCCCCAAATACAGGTTTCTCCAAGCATAAGTTCCATTACCAACATCAAAAGTATTGTTCCAACCTTGCTGAGGGAGCAAACTCCCATTGATTGCCAAGTTGTTTACGGCCAAACTGGTTATATTATAAAAAAATCCTGCTTGTGCGTATATACTGCCTTCAGAAATGGTTAAACCGTTTGACTGCCAGCCCCCGTTAAAATCATAGGTTCCAGTGATAGTGTCCCCTCCAAGAGTCACAAAATTTGCGTCGGCGTAATTTTTAATAGTTGTGTTTGTGTCAGTTACAAATGTATAAATTGTTGAATTTACAGAAAATGTTCCATTCGTAGAATACTGGCTTCCAATTGAGATGTTGCTGCCATTGACATACAATGTTCCCGTAATATTTCCATCCCCAACAACATTGAGTGTATTCTGCGGCGCTGTTGTCCCTATCCCTATCCTGTTCAAAAGAGACCATAGGAAAAAAGTAGTTCCATTGAATGTCTGGTTGAAGTCTCCGAAGGTGTTTACAGCATCTGTCTTTGCGAGAGTGCCATTGTAAGCTATGCTCCAAGGTATATGTGTAAGGAATGTAGAGTAGTTTGCAACGAATGTGTCTGAACCCCCTGTTGAGTTTGTTGCATACAGCCATCCTATTGAAAAGTTTGAAAAGTTTGCCACCCATCCAGAACCGTTTATTGCATATGGATATGTCACATTTGAGCCTTGAAGCAAGGTCCCGTTCAAGGCACTGCTATAATTCAGCAATGTTCCGTTGTTTGCAGTAGCCCAAGTAATGTAAGTTCCATTTGTTGCATACATATACCCGGTAGAGAGGTTGTATCCTGTTGCATATACAATTCCTGTTGCGTTTACATTCCCCATCAAAGTCAAATTAAAAATTGTGAAATTTGCAGATTGATTCACATTAGTTGAATTTACTATGTCCCCCAAAGGAGAATAAAATATCTGCCTGTCTGTTGTTCCCCCTGTCGAATTTGTGAAGCTTACTCCTTCTCCTGCGATTGTATAATCTTTGTAATACGCTTTTCCAAACTCCAATGTAAGCGGATTTGAGGAGTTTTCCCCAAGCATGACACTCCACGAGCCGTTTGAGATTGCAGTGCTGAACGTTTCGTTATAAACCGTATTTCCTCCGGAAGCGGCGTCGTAAATTGTCACAATCAAACTGCCTGAACTCAGCAAAGTTCCTGTGGATTTGCTTTTAACGTTTGAACCCTGATCAGAAAGTTGGACAGCTATCGCTGCTGCAGCAATATTCATGAGTAATACAATGCCTAAAACAGCAATAAGATTTATTTTAAATTTCATTTTTGACTTCCTTTCCAATAATGGAGTTTGGCCTTTCCGATTGGTCTTATAGTAATTGTTCCCTCTCCCTTAAGTTCGGCAAGCGCGACGGCCGCAGTGTTTCTTGAAATCTTCAACAGCCTGGAGACTTCTATAATCGTGAGCCCCATGGAATTCTTTCTAAGAATGTCTTCGACCGCCTCTTTTTTCGTTCTCATCACTCTATTGTGCATTAATGCTAATCATTAAAGTATACCTTTATTAATTAACCTTGACAGTTACTTCTAACGATGGTTTTTAGCACATAT
The DNA here is from genome assembly GCA_964465625.1 of Candidatus Woesearchaeota archaeon. Taxonomy (GTDB): domain Archaea; phylum Nanobdellota; class Nanobdellia; order Pacearchaeales; family GW2011-AR1; genus CAZLQA01. The sequence goes on along the minus strand of CAYXIC010000031.1, from coordinate 4,747 downwards.
TCTTATAGCAAATCATCAATGCACAGTGGTTTATAAAGGTTTTTGTAAAAACAGTCATAAAATCCCTGAAAATGTGCCTATAACGAAGACCAAAATTAGGGCAATTGCAATCTTCCAATCAAGTTTAACAGAGAATTCCGGCCTCCTGTCTCCTTTTTTCTTGGCTTTTAGGTTCATGAGCAGTATAAGAACAGCCATCAAGCCTCCGGAAACAACTCCTCCAATAGCAAGGATGTTTATAAAATCTGCAAGATTCAGCAGCAAAAGGAAGAAATATATCGCCAGAGGTGCGATGATGACAAAGGGAAAAACCAGTTTTCTGTTTTTCATGTCATAAACAAACGTGTCCTTAAGAACGAAGCTGAAGGCGAAATAGCTTGTCAGCATTGTCGCAATTCCGAGCAATGTTGTCAAATTTCCTAAGGAGATTGTTGCAACTTCCTCAACGTCCTGTCCAAGAACGCCGACGAATACAAGGGCGAAAACGAAATAAAGGATTATTGGAATGACGCTTCCGAGAATTATTGCACTTTTAAGGGATTTCTCGCTGCCTTTTATCTCAAGCCTCATCTCTGACATTGAAGTAAAGCCAAGAAGCGCAAAAAGCACCAGGCCGAAGGGCAGAAAAAAATTCTGGAAATGGAATTCGTTTAAATTGCTGGGTTCTATTTGCGGAAAAAACCAAAAGAGCATCCCAAGAATTATCACTATTATCGCGATAACCCCGTAAAGCTCAACCCTTTTCAACTCTCTCAAACCCTCCCGAAACAAAAAAGCCATGAAAAGCCAGAATGCAATTGCAAAGTAAACTGAATAGTCCAAATTCCCAAAAAAAAGCTTTGAAAGGCTTTGCCCTTCGCCTATCAAATATGCAACCATGGCTGAATAAGCCCCGAAAATCAGCGCAAAAAGCATTAATTCCTTTCCGGCATTCCCAAGATATCTCTCGGCATATCCCGGAAGCTGGTGCATCATCCTTGTTCTTAGAGAAACTTCTCCTATTGCGAGATTCGTGAACAAAAGGATTATTCCAAGAACAAGAAGCCAGAAGCTTCCTATCCAGAATCCAGATCTTGAAAAAACATACGGCAGTCCGAGAATTCCCGCTCCAATTATCGCCCCGCTAAGCGTGAAGGCTGTTGCGAAAAACTTTTTGTTAAGCTTTGTTTTCATAGCCCCTCTTTTTGCGAATAGGCTCGGAGGGAATCGAACCCTCATCAACAGGGCCGAAACCTGTCATTCTGTCCGTTGAACTACGAGCCTGATTTCCTTAATATAACCAGGTTTTTAAGATTTTTATAAAGTAATTATGGTTAAAAATAAATGTTTTTGGACAAATAAATTCAAAAACTTAATAAACATCTTCTTCCTAAAGTAAAAATGCCGTTGGAAAGACACCACAAGTGGATGATCGGGGGAGCGAGCACCATAATAATCCTTTTCATGATAAGCACCGGAATAATCATGTATCTTCTTTTCGTGAAGCAGGAAGTGAATTACAACAGCCTGAACCAGAAACTCTCTGAAATTCAGGGAGACACGCAGATAAAAATAAACCAGCTTACAGAGAATATAAGGCAGACAAATGAGATACTAGACGCCCAACTTGGATCACTTAGCGAGGAGCTTGAACTGCTAAAGGCGTCTGCCGGTGAGGATTTCTCCGGAATAATCGAGAGTTCTGTAAAATCCGTTGTCACGATAAGGACAAATGCAGGATACCAGGGAACGGGTTTCATAATCTCTGATGAAGGGTATTTGGTAACAAATGCCCATGTCCTCGCAGACCAATCCGGATTTTTGGCAACTTCAATCCAAGCCATAACGTACGACCAAAGCACAAAGAATGCAGAGTTCATAGGCTACAGCGGAAATTTTGACGTGGCATTGCTAAAAATTTCAGGCGATTATGATTCCCTAAACCTTGGAAATTCAGACAGTGTCCAGGTTGGGGAAAAGGTAATTGCGATAGGGAACCCTCTGGGACTGCAATTCAGCGTTTCCCAAGGCATAATCTCTGCTGTCCATAGAACAGGACCAAACGGCGAGGAAGCCTATTTCCAGACAGACGCTGCGTTAAATCCCGGAAACTCAGGAGGACCTTTGATAAACAGCCAGGGAAATGTTATAGGAATAAACAACTTTAAAATAGGCAGTGGGGAAAATCTCGGCTTTGCTTTGGAGTCAAACTTCATAAAAGACGTTGTTAACGAAATTTCCTCTGAGCAATTAAACAGGACCCTAGTGTGAGATGGCAGAGGCGGAATTTTTTGACATATTCGGATTCATAGGATTTATTTACATAACAATGGTTAGCATATGGCTGTTAAATAATAAAAGTTTGCCTAAATGGACAAAGATTATCCTGTTGGCAATAGGAATATTGGGAATATTGGTAGACGGATTTATAATAGTTAGTACTTATTTAACATAAAATGCCAAAGCAAAAAAAATCACAAGAGGGACTTACGGTCAAAAAGGATGAGAACTTCTCTGAATGGTATCAGCAGCTGATTCTGAAGTCAGGTCTTGCCGACTATTCGTCTGTTTCAGGGGCTATTGTTTTCAAACCCATGTCCTACGCGATATGGGAAAAAATGCAGGCAATAATTGACAGGGAGTTCAAAGCCATAGGGATAAAAAACACCTATTTCCCATTGCTAATTTCAGAGAGGCTTCTTTCAAAGGAAAAAGAGCACGTCAAGGGCTTTGTTCCAGAGGTTGCATGGGTTACGCATGCGGGAAACACAAAGCTCAGCGAAAGGCTTGCCATTCGTCCTACGAGCGAAGCTATAATGTACGATTCATATTCCAAATGGGTAAGAAGCTGGAGAGATTTGCCTTTAAGATTAAACCAATGGAACAACGTCGTGAGATGGGAATTCAAGCATCCTGTTCCTTTCCTAAGGACGAGGGAGTTTTTGTGGAATGAGGGGCATCATGCCTATTCAAATCCAGATGAATTGGAGGATGACAGGATAAAAATAATGAAAATATACAATGACTTCTTAAAGGAGTACATGGCTTTGCCTTCAATATCCGGGAAAAAGACAAATGGGGAAAAGTTCGCGGGAGCTGTTGCAACTTACTCTTCAGAAATTGTGCTTCCCAACGGAAAGGCCATACAGGGACCTGATTACCATGATGACGGACAGAATTTTGCCAAGGCATACGGAATAAAATTCATAGACAAGGATGGAAAGGAAAAATACTGCTACCAGTCAACATATGCGATAACAACAAGGATGCTGGGAATAATGTTCGCCATGCATTCTGATGACAACGGACTTATAATTCCTCCGAAGCTCGCAGGAAACAAAGTCGTCATAATTCCGATAATCTTTGAAAAATCCAGGAAAGAAGTCTTGAAAAAGTCCGCAGAAATAGAAAAATCCCTGAAAAAGTACGATTCTTTTGTCGACATCAGAGAGGATGTTTCAACCGGAAGAAAATTCAACGAGTGGGAGCTGAAAGGCATCCCGATAAGACTGGAAATAGGTCCCGAAGACCTGAAAAAAAACCAGGCTATCGTAAAAACAAGGCTTGGGAAAAAACAAAACGTAAAGTTCAAGGACCTTGAGGGAGAAATTGGCAAGTTGCTTGATGAGATGCAGGAGGAACTCTATAAGAAAGCTGAAAAACTGCTTAAGGAAAGCATGTCAAAAGCGGAAAACATAAATGACCTTATAAAAAGCGTCAAAAGCGGAAAAATAGTCCTCGTTCCCATGTGCGAAAACCAAGGTTGCGGGGACAATGTCAAGGACAAAACTTCTGGAGCAAAGACGCTGAACATTCCCGAAAAGCAGCCGAATATTAGCGGAAAAAAATGCGTAGCGTGCGGAAAAAAGGCGTCGTATTGGGTTTATGTCGGAAAGAGCTACTGATACCTTGTTTTTAACAATCTAAAAAAACTTTCTTCTTCTGTTTCCGAACTGACTTCAGCCGGCTTTTCATTTCCGTTGAACCCGTCCAAATTAGGGTCAATGAATCCTATAATACCTCCAAATAAAAATCTTGACGGAAATTCCTGAAATGTGTTTATTGAATCGGGCTCGTTAACCCCCTTGGTTTCCTTAAGGTCATAGGTTTCCACCAACGAAACCCCTACCAAATTATAATGTTTCATATAATGTGGTACTCTCTCATCATCTAAGGCAAAGTAATGGTTTGTTCGATAAGAATCCCTCACTAAGCCCCTTTCATCCAAAAAAGGCTTTAATATTTCATGTAATTTTTTAGAAGGATTATAATCTCCATCTGATAACGCAGCATTCGGATTTGCCAACAACGAAACTCCAAAAGCCAACGCCGCCAATGTTTTTTTCATTTTAGTTTTTTAATAAATTACATTTCATATTCTTTTACCTTTTTTTTAGGAGAGATTGGCAATTGTTCCCAATTTCTTCCAGCGGCAATAAGGCAGGTAACCCCGTTTGGCTGCGTTACGACCAAAGTCCAAGAACCTTCCGGGCTAGAATAAACCTCAACAACGGCCCCTCCAACAGTTACACCCATTGATGTTGGTGTTTCTGCATATGTTTCTTTTAAGTTGTTTGCAACAGCCTTATGTGAATCACAAACAGATTGCGCTTCTGCATAACTTGGATAAGCCAATGAACCGGCTCCGTAAGCCAATGCTCCTGCAATTCCAACGCTTAACACAGAATTCCTGACTTTTGCAGCAAGACCTCTGGAATTTTCCCTGTCGCTTGTTAATCTACTGTATAAATCACCCGTCATTTCAATC
>CAYXIC010000030.1:4562-6475 GCA_964465625.1 Candidatus Woesearchaeota archaeon | reverse complement strand
TCGCTCCAATAATTTTTCGGAAAAAGTTTTTTCAGATCCGTCTCAATTTTATGTGGATTTTTATTATTCGTCCATCCCAATTTGCGGCTGATGTACGCAACATGAGTGTCTACAGCTATTGCATCTTTACCGGTTTCCGAGAGGAAAACATTTGCAGTTTTTCTTCCGACGCCCCTTAATCTGGTCAAATCTTCAAATTTCAGAGGTATCTTTCCATTGTGCCTTTCGTTTATTTGCCTAGCGCACATGATTATGTTTTTTGACTTGTTTTTGTAAAAATTAACCGGCTTTATGATTTTTTTCACGTCCTTCAAATTGGCACTTGCAAGCTTTTTCGCGTTAGGATATTTCTTAAACAGCCTCTCTGCGTTGGGAATTGTTACCTCGTCCCTTGTCCTTGCAGACAAAATTGTAGATATGAGCATCTGAAAGTCATTTTCCCATTCCTCTGCCGCAAGGCGCATTTCTCTTGGTTTCCTTGATAAAAGTTTCAGCTGCCTTATGGCTTTTTTTTGGTCCATAATTGGTTTAGAATCAATTAATTTAAAAGGATTTGGTGTTAAATGCCATTTCATCCCCGATTGAAAGCCCAATCTCGCCAGACAGCCCGGCATTCATCTCCAAGACATATTTGGCATTTATATTTGGGCTTATCAAAGGACATTCTTCGTTTATAACGCATGGTTTTTGGTTTTCAGCAATGTAAACCACTTCAAAATTCTCGTCGATCCATATGATATCCAATTCAATCAGAGTGTCTTTCATCCAAAAAGGATAATTTCCGGATTCTGGGAAAATAAATAACATGCCCTTATTTTTCTCCAAAGATTCGACGTTCATAAGTCCTTGTTCCCTTTCTATCTCATTATCTGCGATTTTTACAGCAAAGCAGTTTTCATTGAAGCACACCTCGTCTTCATTGTTTTTTACAAAAGAGAATAATATTAAAAATAGGGTTATTGCAAATATGAAAAGCATAGGGAATATATATTTTTTCTTCATAAAAAACTTATATATTCAATGATATTTAAAATTAAATGATGGACATTAAGGACCTCAAAAAGAAAAAAATAACAAAAGATCTCCTTGAATTCGGAATTTTAAACATAGACAAGCCCTCTGGACCGACGAGCTTCAATGTTTCGGATTTTGTAAGGAAAAGGCTAAACGAAGCGGGAATAAAAGCGGGAAAAACAAGCCATTTCGGCACCCTAGATCCAAAGGTAACGGGTGTTTTGCCAATAGCCCTGAACAGGGCTTGCAAATTAACAGGATATTTTCTCGGAGAAAACAAGGAATATGTCGGAATAATGAGACTCCACGAGGACGTTTCCCTTGAATCTGTTGAGAAGGCAATAAAAAAGGGCTTTTTGGGAAAGATAATGCAAAAGCCTCCTGTAAAGTCAAGAGTCAAAAGACAGTTTAGGGAAAGGGAAATAAAAAGATTTGAGATATTGGAAAAAGGCGGAAGGGATTTTTTGTTCATATCAGAGGTTCAGGGAGGCACATACATAAGAAAGCTCATTGACGATTTGGGAAAGAGCTTGGAAACAGGGGCGCACATGCTCGAGCTTCGCAGGACAAGGGCGGGAATATTCAAGGAGGAAAATTCTGTTAACTTGTATGATTTTTCAAAGGCGGTTGACGAATTTAAAAAAGGCAACGAAAATCCATTGAGGGAGATGATAATTCCAGCAGAGATTGTCTCTAAGGTATACCCTGTTGTTGAAGTCAAAGAAGAGTCTGTAAAAAAACTGCTTACCGGAAAGCCCATTTGTCACGAAGACATTGATAAAAAGGTTAAGGTTGAAAAAAATAACATAATAAGTGTTTTCTGCAATGGAAAGTTCATAGGAATGTACAAAGTTGTGAATGAAAAGGATGTTTTCGCAAAGCCTATGTTTGTCATGCAG
>CAYXIC010000030.1:0-4462 GCA_964465625.1 Candidatus Woesearchaeota archaeon | reverse complement strand
TCTACTTTTCAAAATCAGCCGTGACTTCCGGAAGCGCGCTGGGCAAGGCGGGGGGAAATTTAATGCATGCCGGAAGGATGGACATTGCAATTCACGCGATAATACAGGGCTTGTTTTTGAGCCACGGTTTCAGGGGCGATGTAAAAATGCACCTTGTCTTCTACGGCTCTCCTGACCCGCCAAAGCACATTGAAATCCAAGTCAAGGATGAATTGGACATAAGCAAGAAGGACATTGGAAACATGATAAAAAAGATTCTTTACAAGTACCGCGAAGGCAAGAGAACAGAGGTTTTTCCCGGATGCCATGTTGAAAAAAAGAGTTTGTTAAAGGTGGTTGAAGATTTGGTTTCAGAAGGAAATGATATATTCATTCTTGACAAGAAGGGAGAAAGATTAAGGGATGCCAAAATATCCCAAAATTGCGCCTTTGTTCTTGGGGACCACGACGGGCTTCCAAAAAAGGAGATGAAAAGGCTTAGGCAGGTTGCAAAGCCCTTGTCAATTGGAAGCAAAACTTATTTCGCGAGCCAGGTCGTCGCGGTGGTGAACAACGAGCTTGACAACAGGCAGTGAAGAATTAGGACACCCCCTTATGCAGGGGGTGAAAAAGAGGGGTGACGATGTTCAATTTCTTATTCCTTCTAGGAATTCGCCTTATAAATCAGTTATGAAAAAACCCTACATATCTTAAGAACAGATTACAGTTCCGCAAGCTTTTTAAATGAAAACCCCATTTTTTAAAAATGAAGATAGTCTTCACTCCCGACTGGTTTCTTAACAATGACGTGCTGATTAACGTCGTGAGCTTCCTTGTTCTTGCAATGTTTTTCTTTCTTGCATTAAAAAGCTACAAAATAAGCGGGAAAAAGAGCATACTTTACCTCGGGATAGGATTTTTGCTCATTGCAATAGGTGAACTTTCAACGATACTCACAAAAATAGTCCTTTATTACGACACGACAGTCACAAGGGAGATAGGCCAGGCGGTAATAACATACCAAATTGTCAACACGGTTGACATATTTTACCACGCGGGTTTTTTCTTCAACAAGATGTTCACGCTTTTCGGGCTTTATCTCATATACAAAACCCCGACGAGAAAGGAGATATCCGGCGAGTTTTTGCTGATTCTGTACCTTCTGTTCATGACGGCGCTGCTTAGCTACGTGTTTTTTTACGTCTACCATCTTACCGCGTTTATTCTCCTCATGATGATAATCAGGCACTATTACCTTGGGTACAGGAAGGAAAGGCTCTCAAACATGATGATTCTTGTTACAGCATTTTCGCTTCTTGCCTTGAGCCAAATAGCCTTTTTCTTTTCAGGCATTGACTATGTCTATGTAACGGCGCAGAGCATGCAATTAGTAAGCTATATAATTCTGTTCGGGCTTGGGATAAAGATTCTGAAAAATGGAAAGAAAGCGTAGCAGGATGGAGATAATGCACGACATACTAAAAATCGTGCAGGAAAGGGGCGGCGAAATAAAAAAGACCCATTTGATGTACAAGGCCAACCTTTCCCACAACCAGATGAAAACCTACCTTGTCGAGCTTATAGGCAACGGGCTTCTTGAGGACAAAACCAGCGAGAAAAAACACAGGATAGCGATAACAAAGAAGGGAAGAAGCTTCTCGGCGCAGTATGCGCAGGTCAAGGAGTTTGAGAAAACCTTTGGGCTGTGATTTGTCCTGTAAAAATATAAAAACTTCTTTCTGTTAAATTTCTCATGAAAAAGGCTGTGAGGCTGCTTATTGAAGGCAATCTGATGGGTTTTTTCTTTACCGGATTTGTAAAGGAAAATGCGGACAAAAACAATGTCAGGGGGTTTGTGAGGGGTCTTGAAGGCGGAAACGCAGAGATATTCCTTGAGGGAAACATAAAGGATGTTGACAGGATGATTGACATTTGCTCCTCTGGACCCAGGCACGCCCAGATAAAAAGCGTCAAAACCAAGGAGGAAAAATTCCAGGGATTCAAGGAATTCAAGGTCTTGCACATCTGAAATGATATTCACAAACTCCGATGGAGGAAGCAGGGGAAATCCCGGACCTGCGGCAATCGGCGTGGTGGTGAGGGAAAATGACAGCATTCTGGAGATGTACAGCGAGAAAATAGGCAGGGCGACAAACAACGAGGCGGAATATGCGGCGCTGATACGCGCATTGCAGATTGCGGCGACATACACGAAAGAGGAAGTCACCTGCATTCTTGACTCGGAATTGATTGTAAAGCAACTTCTCGGAGAGTACAGGGTAAAAAACAAGAGACTTTTGAATCTCTTTCTTCAGGTGCAATATCTGCAGGAGAACTTCAAAAAAATAAGGTACATGCATGTCAGAAGGGAAGACCAGTTCCAGCAGATAGCCGACGCTCTTCTAAACATGAAATTTGACGAGAAGTGATTAGTGCAAGAAATTAAAAATTTGTATAAGTTTGGGCTGTATTAAATTCAAAAAAAGCTAAAACTTTATGTAAACTAACCTTCGTATGGCCTCATTGCGTCAACTAATCTAATTCCGTTAGCTTCTAAAAAATCAGTATCTTGGGGAGCAAAAGACGGCATACACAATCTTAACTGTGTTGTTTCTGATTTAGTTGTTTGACCATTACTGTATTTCGCATCACGAAAAAATCCCCCATAACTCAGGCCATCTGCTCTAACAACTAAATCTCCGAAAGTTTTTTTCTTCATAAGCATATGATAATCGGCGCGGTTAAGTATAATTGTATGTTGTCTATCCTTTTCAAAATCAATAATGCTGGGGAAAACAAAATATGTGCTAATACCTTCCTCTTCCAATATTTTCAATACATCCTCTACACTAGTGCCATCCAGTTTACTAAATCCTTCTGGTACGGGTTCAATAGTTATTTTTTCGATTGCCATTTTATTAGTTTAAATATACCTTATTTAAATCTTTTTAAGTTAAGTATTTAAATTACCTGTCTTTTTCTAAAAAATGGAGAAGTTTTTTTGGGCCGACCGGGTTGCCGACGATTTGATAAAGAGGAGCGGTGGAAAAAAGGAGATTGTCTGCGCCTCGGGAATAACCCCATCTGGAATAGTCCACATAGGAAACTTCCGCGAAGTTATGACGACAGACATGGTTGTGAAGGCATTAAAAAACAAAGGGAAAAAAGCTAGGTTCATCTACTCGTGGGATGACTATGACCGTTTCAGGAAGGTGCCAAAGGGAATTGATCCTTCATATGAAAAGTATCTCGGCATGCCTGTAAGCGGCATTCCTTCGCCTTACAACAAAAAATTAAGTTATGCGGCTTATTTCGAAAGGGAATTTGAAAAATCCTTGGGAATTGCGGGCATAAAACCAAAGTTCATCTACCAAAATGAGATGAACAAAAAGTGCAAATACGCCAATTTGATAAAAAAGGCCATTGATGAAAGAAAGAAAATAATAAAAATTCTCGACAAGTACAGAAAAGAGCCCTTGAGCAAAGAGTGGTATCCTGTAACTGTCTATTGCGAGAAATGCAAAAAGGATATTGTGAAGATCTTAAACTTTGAGGGATACATGCTTTCTTACGAATGCGTGTGCGGTTTCAAGGACACCTTTGACATAAGAAAAAAAGGCATTGTAAGCATAAAATGGAGGGTTGACTGGCCCCTCAGATGGAGCTACGAAGGCGTGGACTTTGAGCCTGGAGGAAACGACCACAGTGTCTATGGCGGCTCTTACACAACCGCAAAGGAAATTTCAAAGAAGATTTTTGGAAATGAGCCCCCGATTTACCAGTTTTATGATTTCATTTCAATAAAAGGGGGTGGTGAATTTTCATCCTCCGAGGGAAATGCGCTTACTCCCGCAGAAGTCCTGGAGGTGTATGAACCAGAAATCATGAGATTTTTGTTTGTTTCCATAAAGCCAAAATCCGCATTTCAGATAAGTTTTGACAATGATGTCATAAAAATTTACGAGGATTTTGACATGCTCGAGAAAAAATATTTTTCTGGGGAAGCAAACGGGAAGGAAAAGAGAATTTACGAGGTGTCCATGATAAAGGTTCCAAAAAGGCCGCCTAAAAGGACAAGCTTCAGGCACCTGATAACCCTCGTCCAAACAGGAAAAACAAAGGGCTTGAGCAAAGAAGGCAAATTGAGGGCGGAGAAGGTCAAAAACTGGCTTGAAAACCATGCCAAGGAGGACATGAAGTTCAGCGTCCAGGAAAAAGTGAGCAATGACGTAAGTTTAAGCGATTTGCAGAAAAAAGCGCTAGATGAGCTGAAGTTTCTTCTCAAGGGCAAAGGGCTAAGCGAAGAAAAATTGTACAATGAATTTTACAGCATCTGCAAAAATACAGGAATAAAAAGCCAGGATTTTTTCACCGCTGCTTACAATGTGATATTGAACAAGAACAGGGGGCCAAGGCTGGCAAGTTTAATCACTACGATAGGGAAGGAAAAAGTTATTAAACTTTTGGAGCAGATAAGGTAAAA
>CAYXIC010000029.1:0-6490 GCA_964465625.1 Candidatus Woesearchaeota archaeon | reverse complement strand
AAATGGTCCATGGAGGAATCGGACCTCCGCTTCCTCGGTGTAAACGAGGTGTTCTACCATTAGACTAATGGACCTTGCGGGATAAAAAAATCCCGAACGATTAAAAGGTTTTCTACTATTTCTTTTATTGTAATTATAAAGTAATAACAATATGGAAAGATTTATATACCTCATCTTATCAAGAATATTACACAAAAAATGCAAGTTTTATGTAAATGAAGAACAAAAAATTCACAATAAGAAAAAGGATAGCAAAGCACGGGAAAAACTCAATCATAGTGATACCAAAATTGCTTCAGGGGGATTTGAAGCCGAAAACAATCGTCGAGCTGAATATAGAGGTTTTGGAGGAGGCTAAATAAGATGGCTAATTTAACAATTGATATTAATGGCGTTTGCAATGAAGCCTGTAAATTTTGCTATCAAGATTTAGATGGTTCTGTTCTTCCAGAAAGGGATATATTAAATTTGGTGAAAAATCAACCCGATAAGAGAACAATTGAAATTGGTGGCGGAGAACCATTTCTTGACCCAAGAATTGTTGGTTTAACAAAGTCCATTCGTAAAATGGGAAGAAGTGTTCATATCTCGACAAATGCCACTTTGGTTCCAAGGGGTTTTTTGGATTTGGAGGATTCTGTTAGGGAAGGTGTGCAGGTTCAAGTAAGTATTCACGGGTCAAATCCAGAGAGATATTACAGGGTTCATGGAAGAGATTTGTTTGACAAGGTTGTTGATAATGCAAAAAAAATCAAGCAAAGGTTTAGTACTTTGATGACTTCCGCTATTTATCAAGAAAATTTTGACGATGTTCCCAATTTAGTGGCCTTGTCGGAAGAATTGGGTTTACCTTTGCGTGTTAATTTGGTATTTCCTGTCGGCAAAGGAAAGCATGTTCAAAGATTAAGTCCAGGGCAGGTTGATAGTCTAAGAGGATATTTGCTGGGCCAAAGATTGTCCAAGGGAGATAAGATTGATTCTCCATTAATTCATTCTAATAACTGTTATGCGATTGCCAATGCTTATGGAGTGCCAAGAGAAGGATTATGTCCTTTAGATTGCGGAAAGGTTTATGTTTCACCAAGAGGAAGTGTAAGGGGTTGTGAATTTCATAATCTTCCAACACAAACAAAATCAAAGGAGGTAATAAAAAATTAAAATGGCTGAGGATAGGGGCATAGGGCTTAAGATAAGAAACAATATGCAAAATGGAAACCAAATTGTGGCTTTAAATCCAAATGTAACTGAAAAAGAATATTACACCCATCCTAAACTTAAAGAAGACTTGGAAGGAATTGTTGCAACAGTCTCAAATATTGACAGATTTGGCACGGTAATGGGCCATAGAAATTATCTTTTTACAGGATTTGCCGGAACAGGAAAAACTTTAGGAGTCCAATACTTGGCTACAAAATTAGGAATTCCTTTATATGATGGAAAAAATATTTCAAATTTCCAGCAAGTTGGGCAATTGTATCAGCAGTTAAGAGAGATGGTAAAAAATGGCGGGCAAAAAGCCATCTTAATGTTGGATGAGGTTGATAAATTCTCATCAAGGGAAGATTTAATTGACCCTACTCAACAGCAAACCCTTAACCAACTATTAGTAGAAATGGATGGTGTTGATTCCAACAACGGAATTTTTGTGTTTGGCATGACGAACAAGCCGGATAAAATAGATTCTGCATTAAGAAGGCCTGGGAGATTTTCAAAGGAAATAGAGTTCATGCCTCCTGACAAAGCGGGAAGATTGGCAATACTAAAAATGCATGCTTATGGCAAAGGAGGCCATAGTTTTGAGGGAGAGGAAAAAGACTTGGAGTATGCGGCTGAAAAGACTTTTGGGTACACTGGTGCGGATTTAAGGGGTCTATTGGACGAAACCTTCACGTTTTGTGTTTTAAGGGATCCAAAAAGAAAGTTAAAGGTAGAAAGAGGAGATTTTGAAAAAGCATTGAAAAGAACAAAGCCTTCTGCATTAAGAGACATGCCGTTTAGAGAGCCTAAAAGGAAGCTTGAAGATATTGGAGGATATGAAAACCATAAAGAGATCATTAAAAGGATATTGGAAAAAGGAAACGGTGGGTTGATTTTGGCTTATGGCCCTTCAGGAACAGGCAAAACATTATTCCCGGAAGCGGTTGCAGGGGAGATGGGGTACAATCTTATAGAAGTCCATGGAAACGATCCAGAAACATCTCTTGCGGGAGCCACAAAGGATAAACTGAAAAGAATGATTGAAAGGGCTAAAAATCTGGCCCCTTGCATTTTGAATTTTGATGAAATAGGGGGGTTAGTTGCAAAAAAACACTGGACAGGGGGGGTAAAGGAAGGGCATACAGGATACTTGCAGTCTGTTCTAAACAATCCGCCAGAAGGGGTGTACATATTCGCAACAGAAAATCGTCCCGATGAACTTTTAGACACATTTGTGAAAAGATTCCCCCATAAATTGTATTTTGGAATGCCGACTGCCGAAGAACAGGTTGAGATATGGAAAAGATACCTTCCAAAGGAAATTGATCCAAAAGAACTCGTAGATGGTAACAGAAAATTATCAGGCAGAGATATTTCCAATGCGGCATTATTAGTCAAGGATTATGGCTTAACCCCTGAAATCGAGGTTTATAGACACCTGACCGAAAATGTGGCGGAAACAGATGAGAGTTTATATGAAGACATAAGGAAGAAAATTGGAGACTCTGTAAGGGATTATGAGAGTGTCAAAAAATTTTTAATTAAACCAAAGGGAAATGTGGAAAATGGCGGATAAGATTCATGTTATAAACGGAAAGACTGTCATGAAGGGGCTTGGAAAGATATTGGCCTATTCTCTTGCGGGTTTTATTGCCTATTCTGGAATGAATATTGCGAACACTATCTCTGATGGAATTAAGTATATTGAAAGAAAGGGAAATGTAGTCAAGATGATTGAAGCCGGAGAAACGGAAAATGCGTCTAAATTATTAAAAGAATATACTGACGGATTATTTTTGGAAAGGGCAGATTTGGCTGCCTTGGGATTAAGATTGAACGAGGCTTTAAAAAAATCAAGGATTAGTGAGCTAGACGAAATAATAGAAAAAGGAGACTATAACTCCGCACAGAAAACCTATTCTACACTTGTAATCGAAGGGGTTTTAGTAGACTCTGACACTAAAAAATATTCTGATAGTATTAATGCAATTTCTCTTGAAAGACTGCTCTCTCAAGGAGGGAACCTTGTTGGTGAAGACAAAATTAAGCATATAGAAAAAATAATTCAAAATCATCCAAACTATGGTTCTGCTGATGAATTAAGAAAAGAGCAGGGAAAGGAGCACCTGCACATTATGCAAACTTATTTTGAAACAGGCACATCTCAAGAAAAAACATTAGACCGCTTAAAAAAATTAGGTGGATGGCTGAAGGAACAAAACACCGATATAGTTAATAAATTAGACTTTTCCAATTTCCTTAATGCTTCAGAATATTATCTGAGAAATGAAAAATTGAATAAAGAGTATGCAAAGGCAGGAAGATTGGAGGTTGGTGATGAAGTAGAAATTGTAAGAAATCTTGGAATATTAAATGAAAAAAATAAAGAGGAATATTATTATGGCTACTCTGTCAAGGATTTTCCTTTTGGTTTAAAAGCGACAATAATCAAGAAAGATTCGGAAGGAGATGTTAGAGTTGTACTTAAAAATAAATCAATTGTCTTTAAACCAAGAGAAGTCAAAAGAATATCTTCTTTTGAAGATGGGGACAAAACATTATCTGAAATTAAGATTCAAATAGAAAGCATAAAAGATTACATAAAAAGCAAAAAGAACAAAAATGAACCTTGAAAACAAATTGCAGCAGCAAAAGAAAAGGGTAGTCAGAAGGCATCCATCAGCCGAAGCCCTTGCCCAAGTTGAGATGGGAAACAAATTCATAATTGTCCAGGATGACTTTGATTTAAGCAATGTTCCCCAAGGTTACACGTTGATTGATATGAGGCACAAAGGAATTTCCTTTAAAACACTCATACCCCAATCCTTGCTTTTCTACATGGCAAATCCAGGGGAAGGGAACCCTAATCAGGCCTTGGAAGAAATAGCTGATTTTTATGGGGAAGCAAAAGATTTCGAGGACGATTTGATTGAAAACGGAAAAACCAATGTTCAGGAGACCAACTGGGCGACATTGGCAAAAGGAAGTTATGACACTTACCTGATTAATAGATTGGTTAAGCATAGAAAAGGGGAAAAGGATGGGAAAGGAGAACCTGTTCCGGAGTTGAATACTGAAGTTTTGCGGCAGCTTAATTTAAATGATTCTTATGTTTCGCAGAGGGTTAAAGCCATTGCAGCTATTGCCTTGGGAAAAACAGCAGACCAAATAGACACTCATGAGGTTAAAGACGTACTTAGACATGTGAGTGTTGGAACCAAAAAAACAAAAGTTAAGGAAAGGCTAACCAGAGAGGAATTTGAAAAAATAACTTGCTGGGCTGGCAGCCATTACGAAATTAAATCTGAATATAGAAAAGGAGATGTAAAATATGAAATTGAATATGAGCATAGTAAAAGCCATATGGAAGGAAAAAAGACTTTTTACAGGGATGAAGACATAATCAAGCCTGTTCTTGACGCGAAAATCAGGGTGTTGGAAGAAGATATTGCAGAGTATAGGAAAAAAATACACAGTGGTTTGGGAAGGCATGATCAAGCACTAATCAGACAGTACATTAACCTTACCCATATTGCCCCGGAAAATCCAAGAGCCCAATTGAATATTAAGCCGCCTGAAAAAGCCAGGAGTGAAGAAAAATGAGCCCTCCGTCACATATGACAATTGAATTGGGAGAGAAAGACGTCAGGGATGATTTACCCAAAATAATCAATGGGATGTCACAAATGAGGACCGAGGCGCTTAGAGACAGAAAATTAACAGATGAGCAAAAGGACGAATACTTGCATATGGCTTACCGCTTGGCTTCCGGAATGCAGGCAATAACTGACGGAACAATGATAAAAAGAATGCAGGTTGTTGCAGAGAGATTAAACAAAAATCCTACTCTTTTACAATATGACCCTATGCAAGATGAACATTGGAAAAAGAATGAGTTAGAGTTTGCCGAAAGTTTGGATGATTTGCTGATTACTTTGGTCAGAGATGATTTTCATAATGTCGATGCCAAGCACCATGTTTTGCAGGCTGTTAAATATCTTGGAACAGAGGATTCCCCATCAACGGAGAGGGAGAGGGTTTATGACACAATCCTGCCATTCAATACGCCTTCTTTTGAAACAAAAGAGAGTATGTTTAAGAAAATCTTCGGGAGGTTTTTTGGAAATGAATATAAATTGGATAATTTGGAAGGTTTGGTTTTAAATGTTGACGCCACAAAAGACGGATTTTCACCAGAATTAATCGATTTGGCCAGAGAAAGGGGTTACACAACCTTAAGATTAAAAGTAACTGATAAAGAAAGTGAAAGAATGAAAAAATATGAGGCAGAAATCATGGAAAAATCACAGATTGTTGACTCAGAGAGTGTAAGGTCAACAAACGAAAAAGCGATTAAAATTGCTGACCAATTAATTAAATACACCAAACTAATTTCATATCCTTTGCTCGGGGCTTTGCCAAAGCGTTTACAAGACAAGTTAGACGATATTTTGCCGGAATTTGACAAAAGAACAGCGTTTGCCTCCTCTTGCTGGGCAGAAGTTGGTTTATCCCTCATAGGGTCTGTCGGATTGGCAACTGTTCAAGGAAGTGGTATTTATGTCTTAACAGGAATCCCTACTTTATTAGACGGAATAATGAGGGGTATGGATGGGGTAGACAAAGATGGGAATTATGACCATTCAGTTAGCTCTGTATTTTTAAAGCCAATATTTTACCCTGTTGAAAAAATTTTGGGCGGCGGCAGAAAGCCCGAAAGGAACATGACTATTGAAATGCCTGTCAGAAAGATAAAATCTGCGGAACAACTCCCAAATCCTGTTGATTATTATGACGGAATTGCAAAATTAAAAGTTCCTGAGGACGTTGAACAAAATTTAGCGTGGCACACAAAAAACCACCATAATTATGGAAAGGCTTTTTTGTCCTATGTTCGTAAAAACACCGGTGAAAAGCCAGGAGAAATACAGGTTTTAGAGAATGTTAGCAAGGAAAATCAATCAGTATCCTACAATCATGAACTGATTATAGACGGATTAAGAAAAAATTGCTCATTATACTGCTTTAATGGTGGGAGAAGATATCTTGTTACAGCAATAGGCAACAATAATGGGACTGGTGGTTTTGTTGAGAAGACCGGACTAATTTTAGCTTCAGCTGAAGACGCAGGAACCAAACTAAGAAAAATCGGAGAAAAAACAGGCATGAGGTATGTTCATTTAAGAGAATACCGGAACGGTAAAGTTTTAAGCGACATGGAAGCAAGCAGTTAAATTAATTCAAAAACTTTATAAGTCTTTACTTCATCTTTTTTGAATGCCTGACAACAGCG
>CAYXIC010000028.1:0-6867 GCA_964465625.1 Candidatus Woesearchaeota archaeon | reverse complement strand
GTGCGCTGGTGGTCTAACGGTATGACATTTGCCTTCCAAGCAAATTGCCCGGGTTCGACTCCCGGCCGGCGCATTTTTAGCATATGGAAAACCAAACGGAAAACAAACCTGGATTTGCGGAGAAATTCGGAAAATTTCACGACATGTACTATAAGAAACTGCTCCTAATACCAATAATCTTGCTGGCTTTTTGCTTTGCATACCTTTTTTTCTTCTATCAGTCCAACGGGGACTTCATTGTCAAGGATTTTTCGCTTACAGGAGGGACATCCATAACAGCCCAAGGCAAGATAAATGCCGATGATTTGAAAAACAAACTGTCGGAAAAGCTTGACGAGATTGAAACAAGGATTATTTATGATTTGGTGACAAGGGAGCAAACAGCCCTTGTCGTGCAAACCAAGACAGGTACGGAAGAGGCAAAAACAATTCTTGAGGGCTACTTGAACTATGAATTAACCGCTGAAAACAGCAGCATAGAATTCATCAGCCCTACTCTTGGAGAGGGTTTTTACAGGCAGCTTTTGCTGTCTGTTTTGATAGCGTTTGTCCTCATGGGGGTTGTTGTTTTTGCCATCTTTAGAAAGTTTGTTCCATCGGCTGCAGTAATCATCTCTGCGTTTGCAGACATCCTTATGACTCTCACAATGGTGGACATTTTTGGAATAAAGATGTCTTCCGCCGGCCTGGTTGCATTTTTAATGCTTATCGGATACAGCGTTGACACGGACATACTTCTGACAAACAGGGTTTTGAGAGCCCATCACGGTTCTTCCATCAACCAAACACTCCTTTCTGCATTCAAGACAGGCATGACAATGACTATCACTTCTTTAATAGCGGTTGTTTTCGCGCTAATAGTTTCGAGTTCATTTTCACTCGTGCTCACGCAAATCTTCACTGTTCTCACAATAGGGCTTTGCTTTGACATTTTCAACACATGGGTGACAAATGCATCTTTGATTAAATGGTACGTAAGAAAAAATGAACCTTAAACCGAATCTTACTTGGAGGATATGGCTTCTGATTATTGTGCTGCTGCTCTCCCTTTTGGCGATATTCGGCTTTCCTTCAAATCTTTTCAAGGAAGGCGCCTTAATCACGAGCGTTAATCCCAACTCAACAGCCTTTCAGGAAGGGCTTGCAAAAGGCCAGATAATAACGGAGATAGACGGACAAAAAATCTCAACTGCCGAGGATTATGCGAAAATAATCCCTGGAAAATTTCTTTCAGGGGAAAGCGTGAAGACGGCAATAAAAACCGAGAGTTCTGAAATAATTTTCTTTTCGGACAAGCAGCCCGAAATAACAGTCTCAAAAATACCCAAAACAAACCTGATAACCGGACTGGACATCTCAGGAGGTTCGAGGGCATTGGTCAAGGCGCAGGATGTGGAACTTTCGGCGCAGGAAGCTGACGAACTTGTCCAGGTCATACAAAAGAGGCTGAATGTTTACGGAATCGATGACGTCAAGGTCACAAAAATCACTGACTTTTCCGGCGACGTTTACGTCGGAGTGGACATAGCGGGCATCACGCCCGAAGACCTGAGAAATTTGATTTCCCAACAAGGCAAGTTTGAGGCAAAAATCGGAAATGAAACGGTGTTCATAGGGGGAAGGGACATAGCTTCTGTTGCAAGGTCAGGGCAGGATGCGGTCGTTGAACTGTGCTCTCAGCAATCTTCAGGCGAGGGTTATTTTTGCAACTTTAGGTTTGCAATATTCCTCAGCGAGGAAGCCGCAAGAAAGCACGCGGATGTAACAAGAAATATTTCCGACGACATTTCAAATCCCGGCTACCTCTCAAAAAAACTCGACCTTTATCTAGACGATAAGTTAGTAGATTCCCTTCTCATCAGCCAAGGACTTAGAGGACAAGTTACCACACAAATTTCAATTTCAGGTTCTGGCGCAGGGGGAAACCAAAATGACGCTTACAACGATGCAAGGGCAAACATGAACAACCTTCAAACAATTTTGATTACGGGGAGCCTGCCATACAAGTTGGAAATAGTGAAATTAGATACCATCTCGCCCTCCTTCGGGGAGGAGTTTACCGGATCAATACTGTTCGCGGGATTTTCCGCACTTCTGGCAGTTTCTGTCTTTGTTTTTTTGAGATACAGAAATTTCAGGTCCTCAATGGCGCTGGTTTTCACAAGCGTTTCGGAATTGATTATCATCTTGGGAATAGCCTCTTTGATTAAGTGGAATCTGGATTTGCCGAGCATTGCAGGAATTCTTGTCACAATAGGCACCGGAATCGACCAGCAGATTATAATCCTGGACGAGGCAAGGGAAAAGTTTATGAGCCTTAAGCAAAGGCTGAAGAGGGCGCTTTTCATAATCCTCAGCGCCTACTTTACCGCTTTGGTTGCAATGATCCCCTTGTATTGGGCTGCGGCGGGATTCTTCAAGGGATTCGCAATCACGACGATAATAGGGATAACCGCGGGCGTTTTAATAACCAGGCCCGCCTTTTCGGACATAATTGGAAAAATAGAGAAAGAGTAATTCACAAACAATAAAAAGCAAAAACAATTGTTCAATAAATGAATTTTCCCGAAAATTATTACAGAAAGCTGAAAAAAACAGCTTTTTCCGCTGGAGAAGCAATAGCCATAAAAAACAGCTTTTTCCAGATTTTAACAAATGTTACTGCAAAATTAGGCTCATTAATTTTCACCATAATCCTTGCAAGAATCTTGTTGCCAGAAGCCTTTGGTTTGTATTCTTTGGCATTGTCCGCAATTTTAATCTTTGCGGCGCTTTCTGACTTTGGGATAAACCAAACCATGACTAGGTTCATTTCTAGGGAAGAAGGAAAGAACAAGGAAGCAATAGCCAAGTCCTATTTTTTTTACCTGGCAAAGATAAAAATAATTTTGATAATTGCCTCGATAATCACAATCCTCTTAACCGCAGAATTTATTTCCGACTATTACCAAAAACCAATATTTCTTGCAATAATGGTCGGCTCGTTTTATGTTCTTTTTTCGGGTCTGTTTGTAATTCTAAAGAGCGCTTTTGAGGCCATTAACAACTTTAAAGTAATCTTTTATCAGGAGATAATATTTCAAATCTCAAGGATTTTTTTTATACCATTAATAGCTATTTTTTCCCTGAATCTTGCCATTGAAGGAGGGGTGATTGTGGCTTATGTTATTGGCGGGCTGTCTTTGTCATATCTCTTTTCGCTATTTTTTCTGTTCTACAAGTCAAAAAAAATAAACTTTCTCAAAAAAAAGAAAAAGGAATTGTCAAAAAGGCAAAAATCCAGCCTGAACCGATTCATAATTGCAATATCTGCCACAATATTCTCCGGGATTTTTTTCAGCCACATAGATAAGATAATGCTGGGTTATTTTGTGGATGCCTCATTTATCGGATATTATTCTGCAGCATTTACGATTATTTTCGCCTCAACGCAGCTGTTTACTTTTTCTTCCGCACTTCTGCCGGTTTTTAGTAGAGGCAATATAAAAAATTTGGATTTGCTTTACAAAAAGGCAAAAAAAATTGTTTTCTTTCTCTCATTAGTCTCTTTCATATTCTTTTTTGCATTTTCAACGATAATAGTAAAAATACTGTTTGGAAGTGAGTACTTGGCTTCTGCGAATATACTCAGGCTATTTTCCGTATTGCTCGTGTTTCTTCCGATAATCTCGCTTTCAACAACATTTCTTATAGCAAAAGGCAAACCAGAAGCCGTTTCAAAAATAATAATCGCTTCTACAATAGTCAATGTTTTCTTGAACTATATTTTAATATCAAAGATGGTTGTTTTCGGGCAGATATTTGGGGTCTACGGGGCAATAATAGCCACAATTATAAGCCATCTATTTTACTTCGGATTGCTTATGGCACACCATCCAAGAAAAATTTAAAACCAAAATGTATGCAATGTAGATATGGCCAAAAAAAACAAAAACAAGATATTGTGGATTTTCTTGCATTTGCCTAAAACTGGCGGGACAACCTTTTCCCATCACCTAATAAACAATCTAAAAAAAGAAGAGGTTTTGTTGACAAGCAAACTAAGATACGGCCTAATTTCTGATGATATAAAAAAGGACAGGGTAAGGGTCATTCTCGGGCATGCAACCTACTACGGCATACATAAATTGTTTCCGAATAAAAATCCGAGATATATTGTTTTTTTGAGAGATCCTGCAGAAAGGTTTGCCTCAAGCTATAACTTTGAAATGAGGACCAAGGAAGGGGGAAATACCTCCTTTCAAGAATGGTATGGTTCCCAAATAAAAAACGAGATGGTTTATTTTTTAGATATGAAATACAGGGGAAAAGAAGGGGCAAAAGCTAATCTTCCAAGACCAACACTCAACCTTTTTGCCAAGCTTTTTCAAAATAAAAGGGTTTATCTATTATTTCAGAAAATTTATAGGTATTACACTTACATATTTCAGTCCTCGGACAAAACTCAAAAAAGAAAATTAGAAAATGCCAAAAAATTGTTAGATATCTGCTGGCACGTCGGTTTTATTGAGGGGTTGGACAAGAGCCTGAGGCTTCTTTTCAGGGAAATCGGCGTTCCTGTGAAATGGAAAAATGAAAACATCACAACCCGAAAAAAGAGAATTTTCAACCTTGACGAAAAAACTAGAAAGAAGGTCTATGAAGACAACAAATATGACAAGGAATTGTATGATTATGCCTTGAGTTTAAGAAAAGGAAAAGGCAGATAGAAAACAGCATCATAATCTTTAAAAAACAGGCATATTCTAAATTTTATGAAAAACATATTAATCATTAAAACTGGTTCTATCGGAGATGTTTTGAGAACCACCTGCGTTATAGAAGGGCTTATAGAAAAATATTCTACCCCAAAAATTTATTGGCTTACTTCAACGAAATCAATTGAGGTCATAAGTAACAACCCCTTTATTAACGAGATTTTTATTTTGGAAGATCTTGATAAAGAAATCTATAATCTTAAATTCGATTTCGTTATTTCTCTGGAAGAAGACGAAAAATGCTTAGATGTCTTATCCAAAATTAAAGCAAAAACCATATTCGGAGTTTACAAAGATAAAGTGCAAACAAACTATACCCCCAATTCTTCATACTGGTATAACATGAGCCTTATAAGCAAGTTTGAAAAGACAACTGCAGACATGCTAAAAAAATCCAATCTTTTTTCTTATCCAGAGATCCTTTATAAAATGCTAAACCTTAATTGGAAAGGCCAAAAACCATCTCTTTTTTTAAAGGATGGAATAAAAAAACATGCTATATCCAAAATTAAAAAATTTGATAAGAATAAAACAGTGATAGGAGTGGTTATTGGGGCTGGCGAGCGATGGCCCATGAAAGTTCTCCCCCCAGATTTGCAAATAAAATTAATAAAGAGAATTAAAAAAGGACTTGGAAATAAAATAGAGATTTTATTGATAGCAGGACCATCTGATCTGGAACTTAATACGACTAAAAAGATAACAAAAATTCTCCCTTTTGTTAAAACGCATGAAATTGTAGACTTAAACACACTTTTTGGCATAATAAGCTTGTGCGATGTTGTTATCTCCCCTGACACTTTGTCGATGCACATAGCTATTTCTTTGAAAAAATATGTGATATCTTATTTTACTGTAACCCCTGCAGCAGAAATAGAAATTTACAATGGTGCAAAGATTATAACCGCCGATAAGAAAGAATATTGTTCCTATTCTACAGAAAATCATAAAAGACCAAATTGCACAGATAAAATCAATCATGATGAAATTATCTATCATCTTAAAAGAGTGATTTTACAATGAAAGTTCTGTTGTATAACATTGATGAAGGGGGTCTTAAATCTCATTCACAATACCTCTTTGACGCGATGAAAAAGCTCAAATTTGATGTTACCTCTTCAAATAAAATAAATTATAAAAATTATGATCTGGTTCATATACTATTTGATTATTCTATTTTCCATCCTTTTGGACTTGGAGTTATCCCTCTTCTCATGAGGTTAAAGCTCAATGGAAAAAAAACAGTTATAACTTTTGGAGTTGTACAGCCAAAAGCAGGAATATACGCGAGAAACAAATTTTTTTCCATAATAAAAAAAATGGTTCTGCCAATTACACATGCATTATTAAACATTCTTGCAGATAAAATGATTGTGATGATTCCTGATTTGGGGAAAATTCTGGTGAAAGATTATAAAACAAATAGGAAAAAAATTGAATTAATCTATGTAGGAGTGGATTAGAATGAAACCAATAAAGTGCATTATGTTTGGTTCCATATCCAAGGTAAAGGGTTATGAGAGAGCTATTGCAGTAATAGAAAAAAATCCAGAGATATACCTCACCATTGCAGGACCTTTATGGAATCCTCTTGAAAAACCGACAGCCGATTATTTGAAGAAAAAAGAAGAAGAACTTAAGAATTTAAAGGTGGAAATAAGGGAACTTGGCGAAGATGAATTTGAAAAATATACAAAAATACATGATATAATATTATTGCCTTACTGGAAAGAGGTTCCTGCCAGCGGAATCTTTGCAAGATTATTAAGATATTTCCGCCCAATTATTGCATGGAGAAATCACGAGTTTATTGATTACGAAAAAAACTTTGGGGCATGCATAACTGCCGGTTCTATTGATGAGCTCGAGGAAAAAATTTTGCAATTATATAAATCCAAGAAAATGAAAGAAGAATTAAAAAAGGGACAAAAAAGGCTTTTGAAGGAGCATTCTTGGAAAAACAGCGCAAAACGGCATATAAAACTGTACAGGTCTATCTAACCTATATTTTTATAAATCGATTTTATCCTAATTTCGTTATGGAAAAGAAGTTGCGTCCTTGGGGGGAAGAAGTTTGGGAAGAAAAGATAAAAAGGCAGAACGAGCTTGG
>CAYXIC010000027.1:0-7182 GCA_964465625.1 Candidatus Woesearchaeota archaeon | reverse complement strand
TGAACGAAAAGGGATACTCAAGGGAGGCATACGATGCGATAAGGGAAGCGGACGAAGTTTACGTGGATACCTACACAATAGAATTTCCATATGATTTCCATGAAATTGTAAAGCAGTTCAAAGGCAAGAGGTTTATTCCCGCGGGAAGGGAATTTGTCGAGGGCCTTGGTTTCTTGGACAAGGCAAAAGACAGGGACATTGTCCTTCTTGTCTATGGCAGTCCGCTGGTTGCAACCACGCACAGCGTGATAATAAAAGAGGCTCTTGAAAAAAAGATAAAGATAAAGATAATTCATTCGGGTTCAATACTCGACGCTGTTGCCGAAACAGGTCTGCAGCCGTACAAGTTCGGGAAAACTACGAGCCTGCCCAATTTTCCTGCAGAAAGCTATCTTGACGTTGCAAAGGAGAACATGAAAATCAAGGCCCACACACTTATACTCGTGGACATCGGGCTTAATTTCAAAGATGCCTCGAAAAGGCTTTCCAAAGACAGCAAAAAAAAGAAGATTAAACTGCAGAAGGTTGTTGTGTGTGAAAGGCTTGGGCTTCCTGGCTCGAAAATTTATTACGGAAAGCTGAAGGAGCTGGAATCAAAGAAGGTTAAATCTCCATTTTGCTTCATAATTCCGGGAAAACTGCACTTCGTCGAGGAAGAGTTCCTGAAAGGATTTAGAAAAAATTAGTAAGAGGTTTCTTGGTTGCCATTGCCGTAAGCTGAAGAATAGACTGTAGGGGTTCCCAAATCGCTGTCTAATGAATATCTCCCAGGTTTTCCGCCGTAATAATCTGTTCCGGACTCGTCTGAGTGCAAATCGCTTCCCGGGTTTGTTGTACATCCCAAACACATGAAAATCCTAAAATTTCGAGGTTTTTAAGCGTTGCGATTTGCAAGCACAACTTTTATTAATTAATTCCGCTGTTTAGGAAAATGTACGATTCAAAACAGGTTGAAAACGAGATTTCTGGATTTTGGGAGAGAAAAAGGATTTTTGAGAAGCTGATAAAAAGAAAGGGAAAAAGTTATTTTGTCCTGGACGGGCCGCCTTACGCAAACAACATTCCGCATGTGGGCCACATAAAAAACACCGTCTTCAAGGACCTTGCTATAAGAATCGCCTTCATGAAGGGCTTCAATGTCTTGTTCCAGCCGGGCTTTGACACACACGGCTTGCCGATAGAGAACATGGTTGAGAAAAGCCTCAATTTGCAAAGCAAGAAGGACATACAAAAATTCGGGGTTGACAATTTCATGAAGGAGTGCAGGAAAAACGCCGCCTTGAACAAGGACGTGTGGATGAATGTCTACAAGGATTTGGGAGCGATGTACTCGCTAAAAGAGCCTTACCTGACTTACGAGGATTACTATATTGATTCTGCATGGTGGGCTTTTTCACAGATGTATAAGAAAGGATTTGTTTACGAAGGAGAAAAATCAGTGATGTGGTGTTCCCATTGCGAGACAAGCCTTGCCGGCTACGAGGTAACGGACAGCTACAAGAACATAAACGATCCGGGAATTTATGTCTTGTTCAAATTGAAAAACTCCGATGAACATCTTCTTGTTTACACAACAACACCCTGGACTCTTCCGGGAAATGTCGCCATAGCAGTCAATACAAATGAGGCATACTCTTTAATAATGATTGACGGAAAAAAAATGTTCGTTGCAAAGAAAAGGCTGGAAAAAATAAAGGAAATCGGAAAAGATTACGAGGTTTTGAAGGAAATAAACGGCAAGGAACTTCTTGACAGGAAATACGAACCGCTTCTTGAAATTCCTGTGCAAAATGAGCTGGGAAAAAATAACAAATCGCACAAAGTTGTTGCCTCCATACCTTTGCTTAAGGAAAGGGTTGCGTCAAAGGTAAGGGCAAAGAAAAAAACAGTTTCAAAAGACATCTTTGAGGATTTCGTAACAATGTCTGAAGGAACAGGAATGGTTCATGTGGCGCCGGGACACGGAAAAACCGACTTCATTGTCGGACAGCACTATGCTCTTCCAAAGGTCTCTCCTGTAAATGACAGAGGAGAATTGATCCATGAATTGACGGGATTCTCTGGTTTTGTCAAGAAAGCAGACAGAGAAATAATGAAAAAACTTCAGGAAGAGGAAAAACTGTTCCATCATGAAACAATAAACCACAGCTATCCATTGTGCTGGAGATGCAAAAGCCCGCTTATTTTTAGGCTTAGCAACGAATTTTTCTTCAAGGTTGACAAACTGAAGGAAATAATGAAAAGGGAAAACAAAAAGGTTTCATGGCATCCCGAATTTGCGCGCGAGAGGTTTGAAAACTGGGTTGACAACGCAGAGGACTGGAACATCTCAAGAAACAGGTACTGGGGAATACCAATACCTTTGTGGAAATGCGAAAGCTGCAAGGAGGAGATAGTGGTTGAAAGCAAAAAGCAGCTCGAGAAATTGTCAGGAAAAAAAATAAGCGACCTGCATTCCTCCGGAAACATTGTCTTGAAATGCAAATGTGGCAAGAAAATGGAAAAAGTCAACAAGATTCTTGATGTTTGGTTTGACTCAGGGGTTGCTCCTTGGGCAAGCTTAGGATATCCATCAAAGAACAAACAGTTATTCAGGAAAAATTTTCCTGTTGACAGGATCAACGAAGCCCAGGACCAGATAAGGGGATGGTTTTACTCGTTGATGTTCTGCTCTTCCGGCGTGTTCGGGAGAGCGCCTTACAAGGAGGTAAGCATGGTCGGGTGGGTTGTCGATTCCAAGGGGAACAAGATGTCAAAATCAGTGGGAAACTACATCAGCGCAGAGGATTCCATAAAACTGCTTGGCGCAGACATGCTCAGGTATTACCTTCTGTGGGACGTCGCTCCATACGAAGTCCAGAAATTCAATTCGGAGATAGCAAGAAAAGAAATTGGCAAAGTTCTCGGTGTTTTGTGGAACCTGAAGAATCTTGCGGCAAGCGGAAAACCGGGAAAATTGGGCATTGAAGACCGCTGGATTCTGTCAAGGCTTGAAAGCATGAAGCAGGAATACCAAAAAAACATTGATAATTTTGATGTCAACATCGCAACAAGAAAAATTTCAGAGTTTGTTCTTGACAGCCTTTCAAGAAATTACGTGCAGATGACAAGGGAGAAGGAAAACGGCAAGGTCGTAAGCATGTGCCTTAAAGAAGTGCTGAAGCTGCTTGCCCCCACAATTCCATTCCTGGCCGAGAAAATCTGGCAGGAATTAAAGGAGAAAAAAATAGTTAAGGAGGAGTCTGTGCATTTGTGCTCGTGGCCAAAGGTGGAAAAAAAGAGAATTGACAAGAGGCTCGAGGAAGAGATGGGTCAGATAAAGGACATAATATCCGCTGCCCTGATGGTCAGGGACGAAAACAAGAGAAATTTAAGATGGCCTTATGGAAAATTGATATTGTCCACATCAAGCAGGGATAATGTGAAGATAATAAAGAAGTTTAAAGGGTTGGTAATGGAGCAGGTAAATGCAAAAGAAATTGTCATAAACAAAGATAAATACAGAAGGGTTAAAGTAGGGTGGTCAAAAGAAAACGTCAAGTTTGACACCACTGTGACCGAGGAACTCGAGGCTGAGGGTTATGCAAGAGAGGTCTCAAGGGCTGTTCAGGCGTTTAGGAAAAAACTTGGGCTTGAAAAGGAAGACTCCATAAAATTGACAATAATTGCCGACGGTGAATTGGCAAAATTCCTTGATATGGAAAGGGATTTCATAAAACAGAGAACAAACTCGGCAAGCGTTGAGATAAAAAGCGAAAATGTTACGACTCACAAGGAAAGGTTTAAAAATGTAAGTGATTTTCAAGTAAAAAATAAAAGGGGAAAAATCTTCATAGGCATAACCACTAGGAAGTAACCTGAAAATTTCACTCTTTTATTATAACAATATTTAAAAGCCAAAAAACACAAGGAAAAACACAGGAAAATGATAATAAAGGACGAGTTTCTTAGCAGACTGAGAAAAATCTTTGACCTGAACCTGTACGAGGTAAAAGTGTGGACCGCGCTTCTCTCCAGAGGCACTTCAACGGCGGGTGAATTGAGCAACATTTCCGATGTTCCCCGTTCAAGAACTTATGACATACTTGAAAGCCTTGACAAAAAAGGATTCATAGTGATGAAGCTCGGAAAGCCGATAAAGTTCGTGGCATTGAAACCGGAAGAGGTAATAGAAAGGGTAAAGAGAAACCTTGCAAAAGACACTCACGAGAGGACAAAAAGGCTTGAAACCCTCAAAGGAGACGAGGTTCTTGATGAATTAAACAGTTTGTTCAAGGAAGGAATAAAATTTGTCGAGCCCACAGACCTTTCCGGCAGCCTGAGGGGAAGGCAGAATTTGTACAACCATATTGACATGATGATAAGAAACGCCGAAAATACAGTCACGATAGTCACGACAAAAGAGGGCTTGAACAGGAAGATTGAAGCTTTGATGCCGAGCCTTGAAAAGTGCAAGAAGAGGGGCGTCAAGGTAAGGATTGCGGCTCCAATAGACAGCAACAATATCAAAGTCGCAAAGGATTTGAAAAGAGTTGCAGAAGTAAGAAACATGGAAAAGATGAAGGCAAGATTCGTGATTATAGATTCCAACCAGATAATGTTCATGCTTCTCGACGACGAAAAGTTCCATCCAAACTACGACACAGGTGTCTGGATAAATACAGAGTTCTTCGCCCAGGCTTTGGAACAGTTCTTTGAGTTGGCATGGAAGGACATGAAAAGTGTGAGATAATTTTTTAATATTTAATTTTCTTTTCAACAGATTCCACCCACATAAGCCACAGACCTAATAAACCCATTCTTTGTCTTGGAGAATCAACATTATGGTGAGAATAATAAACACCCCTATCTCCCTTTTTTATCATGTCTTTTAAAACTTCATCATGTTCTTTATAATCAAAATCTTTAACAGCTAAATCTAAACCACAAGCATTTCCAGGGACATTAACATGATGGAGCAAAAGTGTTTGCCTTTCATCTTTATACTGAACAAAGGAAAAGGGATTTTTTATCTCATAACTGTCTCCAACAAAACCCATCCCTCTAAGAAAACTTTCTCCATTTTTTCTTAAAGATTCCGTATATTTCTTATCAGCTTTTAAACTTAAAAGTTCAAGTGCAAAAGCCGGGTTTAATGTGGCTGAAAACCCCCAACCACCAACATTTCTTTCAGTTTCAGGGACTTGGTCTAATTCTTCAAAGAGATATAACCAACCAAATCTTTCTATATAAGGAGGGATAAAATCAATCATCAAGCAAATATTAAGAAGAGGTTTATAACTATTTATGTTCCAAAAACACAATAATGCTTTTATACCAATAAATTCTGGAAAAATTATGGTTGATATAGACAAAGATGGGTTATTGAAATTTTTGGCAGAAGCAGGCCAGAGCACTTATGCCGCCCCAAAAGAAATAAGAAGCAAACACAAATGCAAAACGCCAATTCTGCCGGGACATAAAGATTATCACTACGAAAATGGAGATTGGGGTTATCATGATTCTTATGCAGGAAGTTTACGGGCGCCAGGAAGGGAAGTTGTATTTTTTAAAGGTGTCCCTGTTTGGGCAATGAGCTATCAGGGACAGTCCAGAGATGTTTTCCCAGAAGAGTTTTTTCAAGAAAAAGTTTTCCCGTTTCTTAAGAAAGCTTTAATGGCGGCTCCAAAAAATATGCCTTTTAGAGGACCCGCAAGACTTCTGGAAGGATATTTTGAATATAATTTTGACATGGTGGGTGATTGGAGATATTTTACAGGTATGGAAAAGATTTTTAACAAAAATTATGAGGTTTTCTCCCAAGATGTTATGGGTGGATTGATTAAATAATTTTTGACAGAAGAAATTAAAAAACACCCTTTCCTTTTTTTTCAATGGAAGGCGAATTCATCGAGATTTTTCACAAGGATGATTTTACCAGGTGGCTTGCAAAAAATCACGACAAAAAGACAAAGGTGGGCCTGATTCTGCATAAAAAGCACACCGGAAAGGGTTCGCCGAGCCACAGGGAGCTGATGGAGGAGGCGATATGTTTCGGATGGATAGACACAATAATCAAGAGGGTCGACAGCGATAGATATGTGAGGTTTTTTTCGAAAAGAAGTAAAAACAGCAAGTGGAGCTACAACACTCTCGGATACGCCAAAAATCTCGTCAGGGAAAAGAGGATGATGCCTTCGGGAATGAAATTTTACAAAGAAGGCCTAAGAAAATTGCCCCACGACCACGGGCTTCCTAAAAATCTACCCATGCCTGCTGATTTGAAAGCGGCGCTTGCGAAAAACAAATTGACCAAGAGGAATTTTCAAGATCTTCCAAGGTCGATGAAAAGAACCTATTTTCGCTGGATACTGAGGGGAAAAATGCCCGAGACAAGAAAAAAAAGGGTTTTGTCCATACTTGAAATGATGAGAAGGGGGCAAGAAAGAAAAAGAACTTCCTGGCGGGTAAACAAATAAATAAAATAAAAAAATAAAAAAAATAAAAAGGCTTATTTCTCAAGTATGGCCATTATTGCGCTGATTACTGTCGTTATGACAACAATCCAGCCGACCAACACTGGTAGCACGGTGTTTCCACCAAGCCACGCCGGAAGCCCCAAAACGCCGTCAATAAGGGCAAATCCCACCGACAACGAGACCAGGACTCCTGTTAGCCATGCAACAAAGTTCAAAATCATACTGCTTTTCTTCGCCATCTACACCTCCTTTCACTATCCTCTTTTATGAATAACAATGAGAAATATTATTTAAATAAGTTTTGTTTTTGTCGGGATGGATTTGTAAAAAAGACTTTTCACCTTATGACCCGTATATTGGTATAATCAATAAATAAGAACAAATTTGTCTCTGGATTATCTTTAAACCGTCATCGCAAGTTTACAAGCGGTATTTTTGTTCACATCTTCTCAATAGCGTTTATACCAAGAAGGTAAAGGGAGTTTTTCAGGACCGTCCTGAATGATTCAACCAGAGATATCCTAAAAATTTCATCTTCAGAACCAATTACTTTTGATTTGTGATAGAACTCGTTAAATAGTTGGCAAAGTTGGAAGGAATAGTTTGCAATGACAGAAGGATTTAGGCTTTTGTAAGAACTTAAAACTATTTCCGGGAATTTGGAAAGCTCCTTCAGCAACTCAAATTCCTTTTCATCCAAATTTTTAACAGAAACGTTTTTTTC
>CAYXIC010000026.1:0-7354 GCA_964465625.1 Candidatus Woesearchaeota archaeon | reverse complement strand
ACTATCCTTTTACAATGGCTTGCTGGAAACTTGCCGCAGTTGCCGTCGGCAATACGATAATCTTGAAACCATCTTCTTTTACGCCTTTGACAACGCTTGAGCTCGGGGTTCTTGCGGAAAAGGCGGGATTTCCAAAAGGAGTCATTAATGTTTTAACGGGAGGTGGCGAAAGCGTGGGAAAAATGCTTGCCTCACACGCAGGAATTGATATGATTGCCCTGACAGGAAACACCGAGACAGGAAAGGATATAATGAAATTAGCTTCTGTAAACCTGAAGAAAACGCATCTTGAGCTTGGGGGAAAAGCGCCGTTCATTGTTTTTCAGGATGCGGATCTGGAGAAAGCCGCAAAATACGCTGTTAGCGGCTCAACCGTAAACACAGGACAGGACTGCACTGCGGCTGCACGCGTCTATGTCCAGGAAAAAGTCTATGAGAAATTTGTGAATATGGTTAAGAAAGAAGCTTCAAAAGTCAAACTTGGCGATCCTCTAAGAAAAGATACCGGTTTGGGACCCTTGGTTTCAGCAAGGCAAAGGGACAAAGTAAACTCGTTCATAAAAAATCTCAGCAAAACAGAGAAGATTGTTTATCAGTCAAAGATTCCCAAAAAAGGATTTTTCTTTCCGGTGACTGTTGTAAATGACATGGAACAGCATGGAAACCTGTGCCAAAAAGAAGTGTTTGGGCCGGTAATTGCTTTGGCAAAATTCAAAACCGAAGACGAAGTGATAGAAAAGGCAAATGATGTTGACTACGGCTTGGCGTCAAGCGTTTGGACCAACGATGTTAACAAGGCTTTCAGGGTTGCCAATTCGCTGAGATTTGGGGAGGTTTGGGTAAACGACCATTTGCCTTTGGTTTCAGAGATGCCCCACGGCGGCTTGAAGCAAACAGGCCACGGAAGGGACTTAAGCATTCACTCTCTTGAGGAATACACTTACTTAAAGCACGTTTACATTGGGTTGTGAGGTCTTGAACATGAGGTTTTTTGTCCTCGGAGGATATGGAATTATTGGAAAGGTTGTTGTCTCGGATTTGGCAAGTTTTTCAAAACATTCAGAGATAATTGTTGCTGGAAGAGATTTTGAAAAGGCGCAAAAATACGCCAAAAGCTTCAAAAGTCCCAGGTTAAAGGCTGTCAAAGCTGACATAAATGACAAAAATTCCCTTGCAAGATTGATAAAAAAATCAGATGCAGATGTCGTTGTGAACTGTGTTCAATATTATTTCAATTACCAAATCATGGAGGCCTGCATAAAGGCGAAGACAAATTATGTTGACCTCGGCGGCTTATACCACATGACAAAAAAACAGCTCAAGTTAAATGAAAAATTCAGGAAAATAGGGAAAACAGCTGTTCTCGGCTGCGGTTCATCACCAGGAATAACAAACATTCTTGCTGCTTACGGTTCAAAATTCCTTAAAAATATAATCTCGGTTGAAATATTTTTCGCGGACAAGGACAAAACCAAATACAATCAGGATTTTGTCCTGCCATACAGCTTTAAAACCATTGTTGACGAGTACACCTTAAAACCAGCGGTTCTGTCAAACGGAAAAATTAGGTTTGCAAAGCCGTTAAGCGGGATAAGGGAATACTCAATTGAAGGTTATGGGAAAAAGCAGGGCTTTCTAACACTTCATTCAGAGCTTGCAACGCTCCCTGAATTTTTGAAAAACAAAGGGATAAGGAAAATGGAATTTCGCGTTACTTTTGACAAAAGATTCAATGAAAAGATAAAAACCCTAGTCAATCTTGGATTTGCCTCGGAAGAAGACATAAACACAACATCCTCAATAATGGACCATTTTGTTATAAAGCCAGGAACAAAAGTCATTGACGAGGAAACGTTAAGGGTTGTTTTTAACAGCGGAAGTATAACAATGGATGCCGTGACAAAGTCCAGGTTTAACATTCCTGCGGGAACTTACGACACTGGTGTTCCATGTTCGATAATTGCACAGATGATTTCAAAAAAGATGATAAATGAAAAGGGGGTTTACGCTCCGGAAAAAGTTATAAATCCGGGCATTTTTTTCAGAGAACTAAGAAGAAGAGGGATTTTTATCTTAAAAAATGGCAAAAAAATCGATTAGAGCGGTTGATGAATATCAAAGACATAATCAGTCTAAAATGAGCGCTTACATTAATAACCTTAAACCAAATTCTGCGAAGCAGACAACACAAACAAAATGAAAAAATACGATTTTATAATCTTTGGCGGAACAGGACAGCAAGGAGGCATATGTGCAAGAGACCTTTTGGAATCCGGCTACTCTATTCTATTAGTCGGGAGAAACAAAAATAGTGTAAAAAAGCTCCTGAAAAATAAAAAAACGGGATTTATGAGCGTTGATCTTAGAAATGAGAATGAAATCGCCAAAGCCATCAAAGCTTCAGGCGCAGACATCGTTGTTAATTGCGCTGAATTGACATTTAATATTCCAATAATGAAAGCATGCATTAAAACAAGAAAATCACTCACTGATTTGGGCGGGCTGCAAAAAGTTACGGTAGAACAGTTTAAGCTTCACAATCAATTCAAAAAAGCCGAAATCATAAATATAACTGGTTGTGGTTCAACACCCGGAATAATAAATGTCATGGCAAAGCACGCTGTTGAAAAGCTTGACAAGGTTGACACGATACAATTGGGATTTGCTTGGAACTCAAACATAAAGAAATTTGTCATTCCCTATTCGATACCAAGCATTTTTTACGAGATCTCCCGCGAGCCGATAACATTCCATAACGGAAGGTTTGTCAAGGAAAAGAGAATGTCGTGCAAGGGAACGTTTAATTTCAAGGAAGTCGGAAAGCAGACCGTTTACTGCATAGTCCATTCAGAGGTTTACAGCTTTTCAAAGCATTTCAAGGAAAAGGGAATAAAAAACATCCATTACATGGCCGGTTTTCCAGAGCATTCTATAAAGCCAATAGAAACTCTTATGAATCTCGGCTTTGGCTCTGAAAAAAAGATAAGTGTCAATAGACAGGAAATAGTCCCACTGGATTTTACTGTAAATGTCCTAAAGAAAATTCCCGTTCCGAAAGGCTACAAGGAAGTTGAAAACCTTTGGGCAAACATATATGGTAATATAAAGGGGAAAAATGTCAAGATAAGGCTCAATTGCATTGTCAAGACATTAAAGGGCTGGGAGAAAGCAGGAAGCAATGTTGATACCGGAAGGACAATATCTATAATGTCACAAATGCTTAAAAAAGGAATGATAAGGGAAAAGGGGGTTTATGCTCCCGAAGCAGTCATACCATGCGGGCCTTTCTTCAAGGAACTGTCAAGGAGAAAAATGTATGTTTATGAAAATGACAGGAGGATAAATTAATCATGGTAAAAGAGATTGAAGATAATGGAAAGTGTTTTCAGTGTGAGGAATGTGGTTTTTATTATAAAACAAAAACCTTAGCAGGAAAGTGCGAGGACTTCTGCAAAAAACATAAAGCCTGTAATCAAGATATAGTTAAGCACGCAATCAAAAATTAAAATGGCAGAAAAAACATACGACTTTATAGCAATCGGCGGCGGCGGAACGAGCTTGGCCGCGGCGATGTACTCTGCAAGGCTTGGAATGAAGACATTGGTCCTTGGGCATACATATGGGACAGAGCTCCCAATCGGCGGCGTCATAACGACAACGCACGTGGTTGAAAACTATCCCGGATTTATTAGATTAACTGGAGAGGAGCTTGCAAAAAAACTTGAACAGCATGCAAAAAGCTACGAAAAAGTCGAGATAAAAAATGAAAAGGCTGTTGATGTTAAAAAATCCGCAAAGGCTTTTATCGTAAAAACAGAAAAATCCTCATATACTGGAAAAACAATTATGTTTGCGACAGGCACGAAATGGAAAAAACTCCCGGAAACAGTGAAAAACTCCAGAAAGTTTGAAAATCTTGGAATAAGCTACTGCGCTTTGTGCGACGGGCCTTTGTTCAAAAACAAGATTGTTGCAGTTGTCGGCGGCTCGGATAGCGCTGCAAAAGACGCTTTGTTGCTCAGCGAGCATGCAAAAAAAGTCTATATTGTTTATCGTGGCGAGGAAATACATCCAGAGCCGATAAATCTTGACCGTGTTAAAAGGAACAAGAAGATAACAGTGATAAACAACACAAATCTTACTGAAATCAGGGGGAATAAGGTTGTGGAAAGCGTTGTTCTTGACAAAAAACACAAAAACAGCAATGGGCTAAAAGTTGATGGGGTTTTTGTCGCGATAGGACACGAGATTTTGTCTGACTTGGCAAAGCCTCTTGGCGTTAA
Organism: Candidatus Woesearchaeota archaeon; assembly: GCA_964465625.1. Taxonomy (GTDB): domain Archaea; phylum Nanobdellota; class Nanobdellia; order Pacearchaeales; family GW2011-AR1; genus CAZLQA01. The sequence continues at coordinate 3,071 of CAYXIC010000026.1, read as the reverse complement.
ATTGAACAAAAAACAGGAAATAGTCATAAACCACATGACCTCTGAGACAAACATTCCTGGAATCTACGCGGCCGGAGACGTCACGGACAAGCCGTTCAAGCAGTTGATTACCGGTGTTGCGGATGGCTGCACCGCGGCCTACAGCGCTTATGAATATATTAACAAAAAATGAATTGCGAACATAAGGACCATATAAAAGATGTTAAGCAAAAGACACAAGGCTGCGAGGAATGCGAAAAAATTGGTTCTGATTGGGTTGCGTTGAGGTTATGCATGACTTGCGGGCATGTTGGATGCTGCGATTCATCAAAGAACAAGCATGCAAGAAAGCATTTTGAGAAAACAGGACATCCTATAATAAAATCACTTCCCCTAAGCAAAGACTCTTGGATGTGGTGCTATGTTGACAATGATTACATAAAATAAAAAACATTTTTATACTGCTCCTACTAAAAACAATCATGGCAAAGATAACCTCTCTGAAAACCAATGAAAGCAGGGAAATTCCAGACGGCTCAATGATAAGGGAAGCCTGCGAGGAATTAGGGGTTCCTTTCTCTTGCACAAACGGAATTTGCGGGACATGCATGATAGATATCAAGGAAGGGAAGGAAAACCTGTCTGAACTGACAGAGCAGGAGAATGACCTTGCTAGAGATGAAGAACACAGGCTTGCGTGCCAGTGTAAAATAAACAAAGGCGAGATGAAGTTTGATTTTTGATTAAGGCATAAACCTAAAATTTGCCCCTTCGTAAAAATCATAAAGAGTATCACTTGTTCTAACAATCAATGCTTCTGGGTTTTCTACCCTATTTGGATAAGATTTACTTAAAAAAATTGCTTCAGCAGGCTCATTTTTTCTTGAATCTCCGTGTGATATATTAACTATTCCCAAACTAAATGTCTTATAACCTTTTTTGTCAGCTTGAAAAAACATAAAAGATAAATTGTTAGGAGACATCTCTTTTTCCATTAAGTGAACTTCTCTTATTCTTTGCCCCGTATAATTCCCTTGGTTAAACCAATTAGCAGTGTCAATACCCCTTGGTCTTTCAAATTTAAATCTGCTAGAATCCTCTGTAGTCTTTATTGCATCTATACACCCATCTATAGCCATAATTCCCACAAAATAACCCTCTTTAAAAGTTTTTATATGTTCAATAATTTAGAAGTAAATGCTCGAAAACTTTTGGATTTATTTTGTTCTGGCTGCATTATCCTTGATAAATATAATTGTTCCAATTTCTGGTTCGGCGACAGTAACGCCATTTATAGCGATTTTAACAGAACCACATTTGGCAATTGGTTTGGCCTCTTTTTATTTCTTGTTGGGCAGCATAGCCAGAGTTTACATGTTTAGAAAAGACATAAAATATGATTATGTAAGGTTTTTTTTACCCATCTCGATAATATTTGCAGCCTTTGGGGCTTTGGTTTTAGTTAAAATAAGTCCCACAATCCTTTTATCTATAATTCTTTTGTTCACCCTATATTTTTTCTATAAAAAATTGAAACAGGTCTTTGGAGAAGAAGAGAAAAAATCCATAAATAAATTGTCTGTTCATGCTATAGGAGTATTCTCTGGATTTTTACAGGGTTCTGGATTGGCAGGAAGCGATTTGAGAAATAGTTATCTTTACTCTGAGAAATTGACAATTGCACAAGTCCACGGCACAACAGCGATTATTGGCGCTTCAAATTTCCTAATTGCCACGATGGCTCGTCTTTACACAGACCAACTTACAATCCCTAACTTGATTCCTTTGCTTTATGTTTTTCCCTTTATAATATTGGGAACCTGGGTTGGCAAAAAAATATTGTATAAAATAAACAGGAAGAATGCAGACAAGGTAATAATTCTGGCTATGTTTTTGATTATAACCTTCTTGATTTTGAAGATTTTTGGAATTTATTTTTAAGAATAAAACATCCAAGGTATGTCACAATTATCTTCGTCATAAAAATAGAAAGAACCATCGTTTCCCTTTACAATCATTCCTTCAGGATCATCGACTATCTCTTCGCGCTTGCGTAAATAAATTACAATTTTACGCTTTTCCCTTATTAAATCGTCACTCAGTCTGTTTCTATGTATCACATCTGCCATAAATAAATCTTCAATATGGTACCCACCAGCCAGGGCTTTTTTTAAAATCTCATCTGGATCACTAGATACATACAGGGGAGAATATAATGCCACTGCCAACACTTTCTCTTTAGGTTCAAGTTTTTCTACTGGACTAATGGGTCTTATTAATCTGTCAGTCAATCCACCACTCATAACTTACATAAAATCCTCTTCTTTAAAAGTTTTTATATGGTAAGATTTAAAGTTATTCTATGGCGCTGAACTTTGAAATTCCAAGCCTTGTCAAACAGCTGAGAAAGATAAAGCCAAAGAGAATTCTTGTGCAATTGGCAGAGGGGATAAAGCAAAACGCGACAGAAATTTCGCAGCCAATAGAAGACCTTGGAATAGAGGTTGTTTTTTCAGGGGAAACAGCCTGGGGTGGCTGCGCATTGGCGCTTGAGGAGGCGAAATCGCTCAATGCGGATTTGATAGTTCATTTCGGGCATGCGAAATTCATTGACATCCCAAAAGGAAAAGGTTATCCAAAGGTTTTTTATGTTGAGGTCAAGGATGAATTGGATTTAAAGCCATTGCTCAAAAAATCCCTTAATTCATTAAAAAAGTTCAAGACAATTGGGCTAAGTTACTCGATACAGCACAGGCATGACATTGAAAATGTGAAAAGTTTTTATGAAAAAAACAGTAAAAAAGTTGTTCTATCAAAGAAAATTGGGCTTGTCGCATACGAGGGACATGTTGTCGGCTGCCAGTATTCAGGATTGAAGGCAATTGAGAAGAATGTTGATGCATTTGTTGTAATAGGAAACCAATTCCATTCAATGGGTGCTGTGCTAAGCGTTGAAAAGCCCGTGGTTTTGTTGGATGTGTATAACAATCAGGTGCGAGATATGGAGGGGCTTAGGGAAAAAATACTGAAGCAAAGACTTTTCTCCATTGAAAAGTTGAGAAAGGCCAAAAATGTAGGGATAATCATGGAGG
>CAYXIC010000025.1:0-7539 GCA_964465625.1 Candidatus Woesearchaeota archaeon | reverse complement strand
CAAACAGACAATTTCCTTGATTCTTCGACTGGTTCATCCCTGACAAATGTCACAAGCCTTTTGTTCAACTGCAATGACAGTTCATGCAGCAGCATAGGCAGCCAGATTTTCAACACAAATTCGGGAAGCGCGAGCAGCATAACATTCGAATATCCTTTCAATCCTTCTTCATCGGAATCGGACCAGGACTATTTTGCGCAGTATTTTTTCGCTCAATGCTACCTACCGCTGGAATTTGTAAACAACGTCTGGGGTGGCGGGATTTCCGTGAGCTTTGACAGGGAATTTCCAAAGGCGGCTTCATGCCACTCGCCGATAGACAGCTTCAGCATAACCAACAACAATTTCGCGAACGAGCCTGTTGTAATAAACGTGCAGGCCAATTTGGAGGCGGACGCTCACAGCGCGTTCACAAACCTTTTGCTTGACTTCGTGCCAGCGGGCTTCGAAAACTTTTACTCTGCCGAAACAACGATAACCCTTGAGGTAACGGATGAGGACGGCGACGTCGTCAACACCGAAAGCAAGACTTTTGAGATACTTCAGGACACGTCTCAAAACGTTGTGTTCAACTGGACTCCGACAACACAAGGAAATTACACTGCAAATGTCAAGACAGACGTTATTGACTGCCAGTGCCAAAGCAGCTTCAACCAAAGCTCTGAAAAGCAGTTCACTGTTCTCCCGGCAAGGCCGCAGAACGAATGCTACACGATAATAAACAACCTTGAGGCAACGCCGGAGTTTGCGACACAGGGAGATTTAGTAACAGTGCAGTTTGACAAGATAAGCAACTTCGCGGCAAGCGACTTTTCCAAGACGGCAATAGAGACAAACGTTTCATATTTGATAACAGACAGCGGCGGCAACACGGTATTTTCAAACAACAGCACGCTTAGCGCAAATGTGAACACTACAAACGCCACAAACGTGCAGTTTACTTTCACGCCGAGCTTCGGGGGAGACTTTAACATAAAGGTCACGGGAATAGGAAATGATGCTTTGTGCGTCGGAAAAACAAACACAGCCGACACGGCGATACTCGGATTTTTCGCAAAATCCTTGACAGTTTTGCAGGTTACTTTCAACGTCACCGACTCTGCAACAGGCTTGTCATTGAGCGGCGCAAACGTCAACTTCGGCGTTCAAACAGGAACAACAGACTCCGCGGGAAAGGTCGTGTTCAACTCAAACAACGGAACATTCAACTGGCAGGTCTCAAAGAGCGGCTATACCTCAAAGACAGGAAGCCAAAGTGTTACAACAAGCAATGTCACTGTTGATGTGGCTCTTGACCCAACACCAAGCCTTGGAAATGGCGGAGGTAGCGGAGGAAGCTCAAGTTCGTCAAGCGGAGGAACAAGCAACATAAAATCCTTCAGCTTCGTCCAGCCAGGAGAAAAGCCGATAATTGGCCATGAAACTCCCGAGGACATAGGTACCGGAAAGAAAAAACCCGGATTGGGCAATTTACTCGTTTGGATGCTTATAATCGAAATGATTCTTGTGCTCGTCGTGGTGTTTTTGGCTGTCAGGAAAAACGGAAGGGAATAAAGATGGCTGCTCCCAGCAAGACAAAATTGCAAATTATTTTGGAATCGCTCAAGGCAAATCCAAACGTGGTGCTGGTTAAAACAGAAAGATATTCTCCTATTATAGAGGTGGATACAAGCGTTATTTTTAGGGTTGCACCAAAAAAAAGACTGTACACTGCACCTGAACTGCAAAGGTTTACGGAAAGTTTGGTTCCGCGTGGACTAACGCCTTCATATATCAGAAAATTCTATGAGGATAAAAGAACAGGCATGCTAAATTTTGGAGGGATTGATTTTAAGGAAGGTATAGGTAAGCATACAGAGATTACGGAAATCTACGACTGGGCGGCCGTGAGTTTTGTCAATAGTGATTCAGCGGAAAAAGATATTCCAGAAAGAAGGCTAGAAAGAATAACCAATATAGAAAGGGTGATTAGGATAAACCCATATCCTGATGAAATCTACGTCATGGATTTGGGCGACAAACTAACAGATGAGGATTATTTGCACCGTGTTAATAAAATTACGCTTGATGTTTATAAAAAAAGAAACGCCTAATCAAGGCTTCGCTATTTTCCATAAAGTATAGAAATATTCCCTAAAACCTTTGGCTAATTTTTTGTTTCTTATTAAGATGGTTATTTCGTCTTCATCCTTGTGAAAAATGGGCATTATCACAATATCCTTGTAAATGTTTATTGGAATCGCGCTAGTTTGGTTTAAAAAACGCTCTTGGTTGTATCTGCTTATCTTTTGGTGGTGTTCCCTGCTGCCCTTGAGATTTTTTGTGAATATTACCTTCGTGATTATTTTTGATTCAACTCTTTTTTTGTGAAAATTAACAAAGAAGTTTAATTGCTGTTGGCTTAAATCGTCATCAACTCCAAAAACAAGAAATTCTTCATCTTTTGAAAATTCGTTTTCCAATATCTGGAATGCATTTTTTAATCCTCTAAATCCCTCAAAAACCTCGACTTTTTCAGTCTTGTTGGGAATTGTTTGAAGAGAAATCAAGGAGGGGAGTAATTTTTTTATGTCTGCCTTGTCTGATTTTATTTTTTCCTCTTTTTTTTCCAATAATTCCAGCAAAAAATTAGGGGGGGAGGCATTGTAATAAAGCACGTTATTCTTCAATGATTTTGAAACCAGCCCTTTGTGAATAAGCCTTTCCAAGATATCATAGACCTTTGACTTGGTAACTTGTGATTCCCTGACTATGTTTCCTATGGAAGACTGGCCTATTTTCAATAAAGCCAGATAAGACTCTACTTCTCCCTTTGTCAACCCCGTTTCATAAAGTGCCTGTCTGTTTATTTCCATGTAAAAAAAAGGGTGTCCTTATTTTTATAGTTTCCCCTTAAGGGGAAAACAATATTTATATAGTAGGATATTATAACTATTTTATAGTAATAAAAAATACCAAAAACAAAAATGACAGCAAAAAACAATCAACAGGATGAGTGGCTTAGCCATGACTTTGAAACTAAAGAAAAGGAGGAAACAAGATGATATTCGGAGATGGAATATCCCAAGCATATACGGCCAGAAGCGAAAAGTTTGATATAGCTGAAAGATTGAAAGATCTTGACGATGCAAAATTGCAAGGAATAGCTGACAATTCAAGATTTCCGTGGTATGGAAGAGTTCTCAGCCATTTTAGCGGTAGAACAATTTTGAGAGAGAGAATTGTTGCTGGAGATATCCTTGATTTTAGAAAGAAAGGAAGAGAACAAGGGCATACGGATGAAGAGATCAGCAATGTTTACGGAACACTTTTAGTAGCCGGTAAATTCTATTAAATTTTAGGGTTTACCTGCCTTTATTTTTATTATAAATTTAGAAAAGAAACGCTTAAAAAGACTTATTCTTATGTTTTTTCGTAGACCAGGTCAGCGGGTTAGTCCTCCGCTATTTGCAAACGGACTTCAGGCAGACTGCAAGAAGGCGCGTGACCTCAATGTTGGGAAAGTCCTTGGTTGGACGCTGACGTTTTGTCCGCCTTGATCTTGCAGATGCGAAGCGGGTCAGGCCTTGATCGGAGCAGCCCTAAGCGTTTGTCAAGGTGCTTGGCGGGTCGCAGAACCGAGAAAAATCAGGGGAAGCTTTTCCGGTGATTTGGAAGCCAGCCTTCGGGTCTACAAAGTATATTTCTCAAGCCAATAAAGATTATAAATAAAATTTTCTTAAAAGTTAAATGCCTTGGTATGATCCTTTTGGCTGGTTTCTTAAACCCGAAGACTTAAAAGGAATTGTCCTGCACTGCGACAATCCCTCGTGCAGAGAGATAATCCAAAACAGTACATTAGTTTATGATTCAAAACGCGGAGAGGTATACCATGATGGCGAATGCCACACAGATGCAGAACTTCTTAGTGGTTTCACTGAAAATAGGCAGATGATTGGAGGGATTTTTAATCATTCATATATAAGCTTAGACAAAGCAAGGGAGCTTTTCAAGAGAGGCAAGTTAAATCAGGCATCAAAACTTGAAAACAAGGCATCTGCCTAAAATTACCTTTTCCTCTTGTCGCTAATATGAAACCTGTGCTCCAACTCCTCCTCAATCTTCCTGAATATCTTGTGGACAGTTCGCTTAAAATCCCAGTCAAACGCGTCCGCCTCAAACATTTTCCCGGAGTAGACAAATTTCGCGTGAATGCTGAATTTTTTTCTCGAGCCAAGCTTGCGGTATTCCTTAAGATGAATGACAATGGAAGAGATGCCTTTTAGCTTTCTCTCTATCTTTTGAGAATATTTCTCAAATAACTCGTTAAAATCCCTTTTTTCATTTTCATCAAGAAGTTCAAATCCCTTTGTCTGAATTTCCATTACAGATAAAGCAACGGGCAATTTATATATTTTTTATGACTCCTTTCACTGGCGCTCTCGGTTGATATAATCTCCAATCACCAACTGGCTTATTTTTGATAAAAATCAAAAAGAGTTATGCGGCATATCACTCCTTTATGTGTGAGCCTAAGGCGAACCAATTTTAAACACAAAGATAAGCGCCAGATTAATAAAATATACTTTCCCATACCTATGATGGAAAGGGGTGAAAAAAGAGGCCAGTTCTACCTGATGGCTGCAATCATAATAATCGCAATACTATCTGGACTGACTTTTATCTTCAACTATTCAAGCCTAGGCGTTTACAGCACCCAACAATTTTACATAGGGGAGGAATTGAGCATCGAGGCCGAGAAGGTAATGGACTACGCGTTAAAGAACAGCATTGATTCAAGAACGCTGCTGGAAAACTTCACGAAAACATACTCAAATTACTCCGAGGAGGGCGACGATTTTTACTTTTTGTTCGGAAACAGGGACCTAATTACTGTCGCGGGATACAAAAAAAATTCCAATGGCGTATTTTTCTTTGATGACGGAAAGGGAGGGGGAAACGAGCAGCTGAATCTCGTCCAGGGAGTTTACTCCTCGCGGAATTTCACCAGTCCAAACGAAACAGTGAAGATAACCGTGAACGGCATAGAATACCCCTTTCTGTTGAGCCCGGGCGAGAATTTCTATTTCGTGGTTTTGAAGGACATTGACGAGGAAAGGTATATTTTTCAGAGTTATAACTCCAACCTCTCCGGAGGCATAAGCCAGCAGATAGAGTGCGGAAATTCAATAATTGAGACAGGTGAAACATGCGATGATGGAAACACGGCAAACGGCGACGGCTGTTCGTCAACGTGCCAGATTGAATCCCTTACCCAGCTGACTTGCAGGCAAGTTACAGAAACAGGCTGCGTGAAAAATTTTGACGACGAATGCAACGAATGGGACGGCGGCTCTGGAACAGGGGACTGCAACTGCCATTTTTTCGGGATTTTCTGCGACGATAGGTACGAATGCTATGACTATGAAACCTCACAATGCACTCAAAACCCTTCGTGTCCTTCGGGATACAGCCAGATAAGCAGCTCACAGTGCACGCCTTGAATGTTTTAAACAAAAATAAACTTATAAACTTCAGGGTTTTTCATAAATAAAATGCTAAATGACAAGAGGGGAATAGGCGAGGTGATAGGATACATACTTCTTATCGCTATAGTAATAGCGCTGAGCGTTTTGGTTTACGGCTGGCTGAAAACCTATGTTCCAAGCGAGTCGATTGAATGCTCTGACGGAACGTCAATATCAGTGGACAATTATGTTTACGACTGCACAAACAACGTCCTTAATTTGACATTGAAGAACAGCGGAAGATTCAACATCGCAGGATTCTACATAAACGGCAGGACAACTGCGGCAGAAGGATTGGCGACAACAGACCTTTCTCCATACACTTCCCTTGGCTCTGAAGGTGTTGTTGTTTTTGACGCTGCTGCAAACATCATAGACACTAACACGCTGATAAGCAGCTCTTTCGCGTTCAACACGACTGAATTCACGACAATATATTCAATAGACCTTGTCCCGACGAGATACCAAACGTTCAACGGCAAAAACATCCTAGTCAATTGCGGAAACGCAAAAATCAGCGAGGATTTGAAATGCATGGGCAACGCAACAGCGATTTGCGGAAACAACATTCAGGAACAAGGGGAAACGTGCGACGGCACTGATTTAAACTCACAGACATGTGTAACGCAAGGTTTCGACGGCGGAACTCTCAGCTGTTCAGCAAACTGCCAGAGCTTCGTAACATCTCAATGCACTGTCACAACCTGCGGCAACGGAGTGATAGACTCTGGATTGGGAGAAACATGCGACGACAGCAACACAAATAGCAGCGACGGCTGTTCCTCTGTCTGCCAGGTTGAATTTGGCTACACCTGCGCGGGAACCCCGAGCGTCTGCACAGGTCTCGGCGTTTTCAACGCGACTTATTCCAATTTGTCCAAGGACACAGGAAGCAACCCCGACCCAAGCAATTGTCATGTAAGCCAAGGCTGCCATTGGTGGAGATTTACATCAACATTACAAGAATTAGGAAATATCACAGGAATAACAGTTAACACAAGACAAAAATGCTATGATTTACCTAGTTCACCTGATTTTTGCGACCCAGTAAAAACAACAATATCAGAATTTTATGGAACTAATCATATCTCTGCAGGAGGTTCAATAAGCAATCCTACAAATTATGTTTGGGCAACTGAATTTCCCTTAACAGTTACAGAAACTTTCAACGGAACAGATGATAACTCACACTTTGTAACAACAAATTATACATTCACCGTTTCTTAAAATAAATAGAATTAAATAAATTTATAATAAAAATTATTGACCTCCGGCTCCGCCTCCTCCGCCACCACCGGCTCCTCCGCCTCCTCCGCCTCCAGCACCACCACCGGCTCCTCCGCCTGAAGAATCCCCGCCTTCAACGACATACTTAAAGGTTTTACCATCTTTGTCAGCTTCAAACCTATAAAGGGTGGCTTTCGGAAGCGCGTAGACCTCTGCTTTTCCGCTGTCAGGGTTTATTCCCGTTCCTGCTCCTGAGTTCCAAGCCCCGCCGTCAACCGTTCTCAGCAATTTCCCCAAATCTTGAGGATTTGCTATTTCCACTTTCTTGAACGAGGTTGAATTGTCCAAATATCCATAGCCGCCTTTCCTGTCCAAAAGGACTTCCCTTGCGTTATCAATGCTCCCGCCATCAGTATAAATGTCAAACTCCCCTGTCTTGGCTGCTTCTATGACCTCTTCAAGGCTTGTCTCTTGTGTCTTAAAATTGAAATATCTCGAGGAATCCGGGTCTGCGCTTGCGCATCCGGAATTTAACAAGGTTGCCCCTGCAACTAAACCGGCCATTGCAATTCTTGATATCCTTGAGTAGTTTTCTTTTGCCATCTTTTCTTGATATTTTAAGTTGCAGGGAGTATTTAAGCTTTTCTATTGTTTGTTATTATATAGTAGTGTCATAATTCCTTGCAGGCACGAAGGGGATTGTGGAACAAATCAGCGGGCGTTTAAAAGAATTGTCGTGATTTTGTGAAGAAAACCCCATAATCAAAGCCGAAAAAATATTTAAATGAAAAAAACGACGTTATAC
>CAYXIC010000024.1:0-7734 GCA_964465625.1 Candidatus Woesearchaeota archaeon | reverse complement strand
ACAGCCATATCATTAAAATTCATTGCTAAAGCATCTAGAACAGCGCTTTTGAAAGTTCTTCTATTCCAATGATATATGCCTTTTGTCCCAATACCGTCGGTAGAAGCAGGGATATTTCCTTTGCATTTATCAACTAACTCAAGAACTTTTTTGGCGTATGGTTTTGTAGTATCGTACATTTTAAATCAACCTTTTCTGCTCCTCTTTCTTCATGGTTATTTTTCCGTATTCTCCGTCAAAGCCCGGAATTACATGGATTTTTCCCTCTCTGTTGAGCATAATCATCTCCACAAGGTTTTCGTCAAATTTTTTGGACATTAATTCTTCCCTTGAAACGCTGAGCAAAATGTTGAATTCGCTGCCAAAATTACCTATCATTGAGTTATAGATTGCCCACGTTTTGTTGGACGCCAGTGGAGAACCCAAATGGAATGAAATAAGCTCATGGAGAGGAATTAGCAAATTGTATGGTTTTGCGTTCTTGGCTTTGAAGCCTTGAGGATTTTTAGCAAGTTCCTCAACTCTGTAATCAACGCCGATTGTCAATGGTTTTTTGCACATAGGGCAAATGCCATTAAGCTTCTTGGTTTCTTCCGGAGAGGATGAAAAGTTGCAATTTCTATGGCCATCATAGTGGTATTTCCCATAAGAGGGAGGGGTTTCTATTGTTGATTTGAGGCCATTGCCGGTTCTTATTGCATTTATTATATTTTCGTAACTTAGCTCGGGAATTTCAAAAACCGTTGCCTCACGCCCCAATCTCCACGGCCAAAAGCTGTGGGCGTCGCTGAAAGAAACCACATTCACCTTTCCGTCTGCTATTTCCTGAAATCTCCAAAGCATTCCGGGATCAGCAGACATACCTGATTCAACCGCGTAAACCTTTCCTGTTTGGTCTTGGAAACATTCTTGTAACGAATCAAATCCGCTTTTACTGCCAAATAGCCCAAACCAGGGAGTCATGCAGTGCGCGGGAATTATCTCTATTTTGTCGTCGATGTTCTTCAAGTCAAAAACAAGGTCTCTGCAGGAAATGCCAAATATTGGCCTTCCGTCGTAATCCAAACGGCCTTTTGAGCCAAGATATTTGGTTATTTTGTCCGCCGTCTCTTTGTTTGGCGAGAAGACAAGCAAATGAACAGCCCTCCTCTTTCCGCCTTGCGAAAACATTAAACTGATTTCAGTCTGCCACAAAAACGCAAAGCCGCTTTCTGTCCTTAAAATGCCCTTGTCGTCTTCCTTTAACTTCAAATCAATCTCCTTCCTCCATTCAGGGTGCTGGAAATCCCCTGTGCCAAGAAGCGTAATGCCCTTCATCCTTCCGTATTCCTCAAGCTTGTCTATTGTTATGTTCTTGCTAGTCGCCCTCGAGAATCTTGAGTGTATCTGCAAATCAGCGATGACTTCAACCATAAATGCTTAGAAATAAAAGGAGTTATATATTTTGTTGTTATTAATTTATAATTGTTAATCTTAGAGAGTGATTGATAAATTAAAGGTTTGTTTTTAGAAGGATAAATATCAAAAAAAGTCAACATAGCTAACATAAACAGACAAAAGTATGCTCGGGTTATAGAAGAGTTTTGGATATAAACATAATTTAAAAGAGGCTATAAGATTAAAAAATCAAAAAAGGGCTAATTCTTCATCCTTCTGATGGCATAAAGTATCGCGATTATCACTATCACCGCAACGACAATCCACACCCACTTTGCATTGCCGTTTATGGCATCTGTTATCCCCTGCAATGGCGATGCTGCTGTTTCCTCTTCAGCGACAACTGCTCCTGTTTTCTCGCCTATTGCGAAGTAGCTGAAGCTCGTAACTTGGACGTCATAGTAGTAATACGTGCTATCTTCACTTGAGAGTGTCGTTGAAAGCTCGTTCCACTGCTTTGAGGTGTTGTCAAACTTGAACAATGATACGCCTTCCTTTGTCAGGCCGTTTTCAGACACCCACGTCTTTTCAACCTTAGTTGTTATCTTTGCGCTTTCCAGCTTGTCTGCAACGTTGCTTACCTCAATCTGGATGTACTGGTAGACTTTTCCTGTTTTCTCCACAGAAACAGCTGCAGGCTTTCCGTCGTATTTCTTGACGTCAACCTTGACGTTTTGCGCCTTGTTGTTGACATTAATCTGTATTTCCTTCAGCCCAATGTTGGGATCTGTATATTTGCTTACAGAAGCTGCTCCAGGATTTATCTCGCTGAGCACTTTTGAAGGGGCCGTTGTGACTCCGCTGCTTCCTCCAGAGCTTCCTCCTGAACTAGGTGATGAAGATGGTTGTGTGACCGAATAGGTCTTTGTTGCACTTGTCGTAAGACCCCCGAAATCCGCAATACTGCATGTGAAATCAAATGTTCCTGTTGAGGCAGGCGTTACCGTCCCATCAGGGGATGTTGAGGTGCCTGTAGCTGTATTCACACCAGATGTTGCATCTGTGCCAGAGCAGGTGCAGGGAAACGTGTCTCCAGTCTGGACGGTTGTAGGGGAACATGATGATGTTGCAGCTGGTGCCGTTGTGTCAACTTGGACTACAAGTGTGCTATTCAATCTCATATTATTAATTGTATCATTTATGTAAATCTTAATTGTGGCATTTCCATCGCTTAAACTAGTAAGATCCAAAGTAAAGTTGCAAAATCCATCTACCACTACGGCTGTTTGGTTTGTTCCATTAGCATTTGCGAAGCAGAATAGATTAGTTGAATTCAACAATCCAACAGTTGCATCAGTTATCGAAATATTTAAGGTTGTCTTATTACTTGCCGCAGTTGTTGATTGTTTTATTGTTCCATTTAAATAAGCAGTTAAAGTGGCATTAGAATAAACCACTATTGTGGGAGGGGTGTTGTCTATTGTCATATTGCTTCTTCTAGTAGTACCATTAAAGGCATCTGCATCCCCATATCTTCTAGCAGATGCGTTTAAAGTATAGTTTTTTCCATCAGCAATCGCTGTTGTATCCCATGTTGAATTAAATGTAGATTGATTACTTGAAGTATTTGTTACAACGGCAATCAGTATCCAACTTGCATTGTTTAAGTAACTCCATGGTTGGTAATAAAAGGTAACATTCCCAACTAAGCTCGTTCCATCTACTCCAAGAATTGAAGCATTAAGATATTGGGTTGCAGTGGAAAGATTAGAAGTATTGACTGGGTTTGTAATATTTATAGATTGCGCAGCACTTATCATCGGAACCACAAATAGTGATATGGTTATTGCTAAGGCAAAAACCGCCAGCAAAATATGTCTCTTGTTCTTCATCATCCCTCTTTTGTCAATTAATGATATATTGTATTAAAAAATAAAGTTTATAAATCTTTTTCCTCAACGATTTCCATGATTGAAAGGACTCTTGTGCTGATAAAGCCCGACGCGGTGTCAAAAAAGCTTGTCGGCAACATAATCTCCGATTTTAACTTGTTAGGTTTGAAAATGATGGGCCTAAAATTGGTAAATGTAAAAAAGAAACTTGCAGAGAAGCACTATTTTGAGCAAAAAAACAAGGTTTTTTACAACGAATTGATTGATTACATAACGGGAAAACTCCACAATGAAAATGTCGTTGCAATAGTATATCAAGGAAAGAATGCGATAAAAAAAGTTCGCGACGCTGTCGGAGACACAAATCCGGACAATGCCTCTCCGGTTTCGCTGAGGGGAAAATATGGAAAGATTCACAGCACAAAAAAGTGGTTCGAAACAGTCGTTCACGCCTCTGACTCAGGAAAAAGCGCCGAGAGGGAGATAAGACTGTGGTTCAATAAGAAAGAGTTGGTTGGATAAAACTTTATGCTCGCTAACACTCGCTTCATCAATGAAAGTTGCTAATGCAAAACCGCGGTTTGAAACAGACTAGAATTCACGTCTGCAATAAATTGTATTATATTAATAGCTTTTAATCACAACAAGGATAGTTTTTTAACGCAAATTTCGTCTTATTTTTCGTAAAAGCCCCTATAGTTCAGTCCGGATAGAACACGACCTTGCGGAGGTTGAGACCGGGGTTCAAATCCTCGTAGGGGCATTATATTAATAGTACTCTACACGAGTTCCTTCCTCATCCAAAACTTTTCCTTTGTGTTTTATTGTACCTTTGAAATTCCTTCCTGAGTTAATCCACTCATACATCTTAACATCTCCGGGGTTTTGTGGCAAATCAGGTATATCGTCTTTTTTTACCCATACGTTAACACCTTCGCTGCATCTTTTCTTTAATTTTCCGGAATGTCTCTCTGCACGAAAAACATAGACCAAAAAATCGCTTGGGTTTTTCCAGTTGTCAAACTCTCTCTCAGAGTTGTCAAACAAAATTTCTCCAATTAATTTAGGTGTTAAAATTGTCAATCCGGTTTCCTCTTCCATCTCCCTTACAACACCTTCTAATATCCCTATAAATCCCTTCTTTCTTTCAAATTCTTTTAATTTTCCGCCATGAGGAGTATAATAACCGGAATTAGGGTCTCCTTCTCTTATGTCTTTATGAATCATCAGGACTTTTCCGTCAACGCACAAATAGCAAAGCGTTCCGTATTTGATTTCCCTATTCATCATCTTTCAATCCGCTGCCCTTGACAAAGAAAACAGCCTCGTTATCCGGCAAATTTGGACTATCAATCATCTTTGCGACCCTTGAGCCCTTTTTTCCCCTTCTCAAATAAACTCTGTAAGTAGACGCATGTCCGACGATATTTCCGCCTATTGCAACAGTTGGATCGCCGAACATCTGGGCAGGGTTGGACATTACCTGGTTTGTTACGTAAATGACTATGTTGTGCTGCTCTGCAAGTTTCATCAGGTCGTGAAGATAGCGATTCAGTTTCTGCTGCCTGTCTGCCAACTGCCCCCTTCCTGAAAACTCTGCACGAAAATGTGCTGTTAACGAGTCTATCACCAGCAGTTTTATCGGCTCCTTGTCCTTTATCATCTCCGAAATCCTCTCCAAAAGAAGAATCTGGTGGTCTGAGTTGAATGCGCGTGCAACAAAGATGTTCTTAAGCACATTTTCAGGGTTTAATCCCGCGCCTTCTGCAATTTCCCTTACCCTTGAAGGCATGAAGGTTCCCTCTGTGTCTATGAATGCGCATTTCCCGTTAGCCCCTCCCTTTTCCTCGGGAAGCTGGACATTAATTGCTAGGCACAAACCGACCTGCGTTTTTCCACTTCCGTAAGCGCCGTAAGTCTCTGTTATCGCCCTGCTGTGGACTCCTTTGCCGCCAAGAAGGGTGTCAAGGTTTTTGCTTCCGGTTGTGATGTGGATTAAATTGCTTCTTTTCCTCGCGTATTCCAAGCCGTCGGTAAATCCCAGCTGAAGCATTGTCCTTGCGGCCTGAATCGCCTTTCTTGCCACGCCTGCGCTGACTCCCGCAACATCGCTCAGCTCGTTGGGAGACATGACTGCAAGAGACATAAGCTCGTAGATTCCCGCGCTTTCAAGCTTTGCCGCAACAGCAGGGCCTATTCCGGGAAGGTCTGTGAGCTTGTACTCCTTGCCTTCGGAAAGAACCACTTCCTTCATTTCCTCCTTGCCTTCTTCCAAATTTTCCTCAGAATCAGAATCCTTTTTCTTGGGCATACACCCTTGCTAACAATGGCGGTTTATAAAGATTATTTGACTTAAAAGACATCTTGAAAAAACTAGGGTTTTTTGGAAAAAGTCATGGTTATTGTTGAAAAAATTCCCCCTATAATTCCTAAGAAAAGGTCTGACATCGTGTCGTTTAAAGTCCCTTGGAAGTCAAATCCCGTAAGATATTCGAGGGAAAATTCGTAAAACTCCCACAAAACCGCTGTGAGTGCGACAAGGGCAAAAACAAAAATAGCCTTTGAGACCTTGTCAATGGAAAGTATTTTTGTTTCCTCCAGATGGCTTAAAGTTAAAAAAAACGCAATTGCGACCGAAACACCGCCGATAAAGTGCATTGGAACATCCACCCAATCCAAAATCCTGTAGGTTCCCAAAAAGAAAAGTACGTAGTTGAATACATACACCGAAAAGGGTATCGAGAAAAAGCCCAAAATCCTAAGCCAGTCAATTCTGCTTTGCATTTTCGAGGTGATCTATCGTTTCGTCCAAGTTTACTTCATTCACCTCTTCCACAACAAATTCGGGATTGTTGAAAAACCTGTTCATTTTCACGTTTCCAATAAAAACCATTTCCTTTCCCAATAAGCCCTTTTTTCTTTCCTCTGAAAGCCCCTCTTCCGCGGAAATTCCAAGATTTCCGAGCATCTCGTGGAAAAATACGGTTCTTATTGTCCCAGTGCCGTCGTCAATGACAATGTTCATCAAGGCCCTTTTCTCTGGAACGACTTTTCCGTGGGTTGCGCAGCTAAAGCTTCCTTCTCCAACCTGCTCTGTGGCTTTTCTCTTGCACTCAGGACATACGTGGAATGATTTTGGCTCAAAAACCTGCACGATAAAGGCCCTTGTTTTGATGTTGTCGGAAATTTCGAACTGCGAAATGCTTTTTTCCTTGAATGTCTTCTCGGTTTTCAGGTTGTCAAGGACTTCGCCGCTCAGTTTCAATTCGGAGAAGTTTCCCAAGTGCACTTCATTTCCCCTCGTGCTCGCGTTTGAGATCTCAATGGTGCTTCCCTCCGCAACCTTGCCTTTTTCTATCATGTCTATGTGGTTAATATCCCATAATACCACTTTGATGTTCGACGTGTCGTCCGCAACAACCATGTTAGCGACCTTTGAATCCTGGCCGTTTCTTACAAAGCTTCTCACGGGAAATAGCCTTATGACCTTTCCGACCACATTTACCCGCCTCATTCCGGAAGTTATGTCAATTATCTTTGTTTTTTCGTTGTCAAGGATTATTCCAAGTTCCGCGGCAATTATCTGCGCAGCCCCCTCGCGGCTTATCATTCCGGAAATTTTTTCCTGCTTCAGAACTATCTTCTGCTCTATCTCTTCCTGCCTTAATCCGGAGGTTTTTGAGATTTTCTCGATAAGCCTGGTATAGCTTCCGTTGGACATCAAAGGCAAAAATAACCAGCGTTTTTAAAAATTGCCCTGCCTAAAAACAGGCTCAATATCTTTATAAATAAAGCCGCTTAAGCCAAGAAATGCCGGCGATAGTGAAAATGAAAATAATGCCTGTTTCAACAAATTCAGACCTCTCAAAGGTGAGGAACAGCTCAAAAAAGGCGATAACAAAACTTGGCGGGGAAAGCGTCAGGTTCGAGGAAGAGCCCATAGCCTTTGGCTTGAAGGCGATAAACGCCATTTTCCTTTGGGAAGAGGAAAAAGAACTTGAGGGTTTGGAAAACAGCCTAAAAAAAATAAAGGAAGTCAAGTCTGTTGAAATGGTTGACATAAGAAGAGCCATAGGTTAAGCGCAATCAATAAAAATATAAAATATCTTTCAATCCAATATCATGGCCGGAGAAAATTCTGACAGATGCATATTTTGTTCCATAGTCTCCGGAGAGATTCCTTCGAGGAAAGTCGGCGAAACCCAGGAAGTGGTTTCGGTGCTGGAGATAAACCCTGTATCCAAAGGGCATGTCTTGGTTATTCCAAAGGGGCACTCCAAAATCAATGAAAAAATTCCTGAAGGCGTTTCAACGGCAATTCAGGAAGTTTCAAAAAAAGTGATAAAAGAATTTTCCCCGAAGGATGTAATGATTGCAAAGACAAGCCTGTTCGGGCACGAGGTAGTGAATCTTATTCCGAAATACAGTGATGAAACGGTTAATTCGGAGAGGCATCATGCTTCAA
>CAYXIC010000023.1:1806-7820 GCA_964465625.1 Candidatus Woesearchaeota archaeon | reverse complement strand
CCGCGAAGCGGTTGAAGTAATACAAAAATACAAGGCCAATTACAAGAATTATTCCCGTTATTAGCCACGTAATCAAAGCCATCTTAAGCAAAAATTAAATGCGTTTATAAAATATTTGGTTTGTTTTTTAGTCGTCCCTTCTGTAAAATCTTCTTCTAGAAAATATAACATTTCTTGGAGCTTTATAACCTATATACGCTCTTTTGTCATAATCAACTTCTACATTATCAGGGCAACTTAAAGGCCTATCTTTTATGGGGTTCCTTGGTATGTAGAGAGTGCAAGTGGGCAAAACATTATATCTTCCATTTTCTGGTAAATCAAAAACCTGTGAAACTCCTCCTTCTTCAATTACTTCAAAACCGATGATTGCTCCCTTGTCTGTAGAAATTATGTCCCTCACAACAACATCCACAACCATATCCTCAACTTTTCCGTTTTTTTCATCTTCTTTGCTAGGGTGTTCAATTATTCTCATCCCCTCATTGATTCTGTGACGAAGTTGCAACGGCATTTTCTCAACAAACAAAACCCCTTTAAAAGAATTGTTTTGCTGAACAATATAAACGCGCTTCAAAACATTTATTAAGTTTTCAAAATTTTAGTGTTGATGAAAAAAGAGGCGATGGTGAAGTGGTTCCCAGAGCTGGGCAAAAAGTCAATAAGCGTTGCAGGGGGGAAGGGCGCAAACCTCGCAGAGATATACAACCTAAAAATACAAGTTCCTCCGGGATTTGTGATAACGGCGCACGCCTATTCCTATTTCATAGACAAAAACAGCCTGAAGGAAAAGATTTCTTCTTTGCTGAAAGGCATTGATTACGAGAACACGAAAAAGCTGGATGAGGTGACAAAACAGGTAAGGGAATTGATTGTCAAGGGAAATATTCCCAAAGACATGGAAGAGGATATAGTTGAATCATACGAATCGCTGAGCGCCGAATCCAATGGAGGAAAAGAAACAGCACACGAAATACTTCAAAACGCGAGCGAGATTCCTGTTGCGGTGAGGTCTTCCGCAACATCGGAAGATTTGGAAGACGCAAGCTTTGCGGGACAGCAGGAGACTTTTGTCGACATAAAGGGAAAAAAGAATTTGCTCGAGGCTGTGAAAAAGTGCTTTGCCTCATTGTTTACCTCAAGGGCAACTTACTACAGGAACAAAAAAGGATTCAAGCACGAGGATTCAAAGCTCGCAGTTGTCATCCAAAAAATGGTAAATTCTGAAAAATCAGGAGTGGTATTTTCAAAAGACCCAAATGGCAAAAACGACAATGTAATCATCGAGGCGGTATACGGTTTTGGAGAAGGCATTGTCTCGGGAGAGATAACGCCCGACAAGTATGTTGTGTCAAGGGATTTAAAAATCGTTGAAAAAAACATTTCTGACAAGAAAATCGCGATAAGTTCAAATAACGGGAAAATTGTAAAAATAAAATTGAGCAAGGAGATGTCATCTTCACAGGTTCTGAAAGAGTATGAGATAAGGAAGCTTTCTGAAATCGCGCTGAAGCTCGAGAAGCACTACTCAAAGCCTCAGGATATAGAATTTGCAATTGCCTCGGATGAGGTGTATATAGTCCAGACGAGGGCAATAACCACCCTCGGAAAAAATGTCTCTGAACTGAAGACCAAGGAACTCAAGGGAGAGGTTATTTTGGAGGGAATCGCGGCTTCTCCTGGAATAGGCATGGGAAAGGTGAAAATCGTCAGGAAAATGCAGGACCTTGGAAAAGTGGTCAAGGGAGATGTTCTTGTCACAAAAATGACAAATCCGGACATGGTTGTTACAATGCAAAGAACCTCGGCCATAGTCACCGACGAGGGGGGAATGACCTCTCATGCAGCCATTGTCTCTAGGGAAATGGGAATCCCGAGCGTTGTCGGAACAAGGACGGCAACGCAAATCCTAAAGGAAAACGAGATAGTGACTGTCGACGGCTTTACCGGAAAAGTGTACAAGGGAAAAGTTTCCGAAAGCATGGAACAGGAAGTTCAGAAAGCGGCTTTTGAAACAAAAACAAAATTAAAGGTTATAATAGACCTTCCAAGCTTTGCGGAAAGGGCTGCAAGGACAGGGATAAAGGAAGTTGGCTTGCTGAGGATAGAGGGCATAATTGCGGAGTCGGGAAAGCACCCTAACCACTTCATCAGGAAAGAGGGCTTTGAAAAATACGAGAACATTATATTCAGGGGCGTTGAAAAAATCGCAGGGCATTTTGACAGCCTTTGGGTGAGAACAAGCGACATCAGGAGCGACGAATTCCAGCACCTTGACGGCGCTCCAGGAGTTAAAGAGACAAACCCGATGCTGGGCATGCACGGGATAAGATATGGGTTGAAGAACCCCGATGTTTTGTACTCTGAAATAAAAGCCCTTAAAAGAGTCTCGGAAAAGGGAAAAAAGATAGGGATATTGCTTCCTCAAGTAATCTCTGTCGATGAAGTAAAAAAAGTAAAGGAGATTGTGAAAGATGTTGGATTTGGCAAGGCAAAAATAGGGGTGATGATTGAAACCCCCGCGGCGGTTCAGATAATAAAGGACCTTTGCGCAGAGGGAATTGACTTTGTGTCTTTTGGGACGAACGACCTTACGCAATACACGCTCGCGATTGACCGCGGAAACGAGCAAGTCCAGGAAATATACAATGAGATGCATCCCGCTGTCCTTAGCCAATTGGAGTATGTCATAAGAATATGCAAAAAAAACCGCGTTGAGACAAGCATCTGCGGGCAGGCTGGGAGCAAAAAGGAAATGGTCAGATTCCTGATTGAAAAAGGCATAGACAGCATATCTGTAAATCCTGATGCGGCCAAGGAAATTTCAGAGTACATCCATGGGCTTGAGAAAAAAACCAGACACGGAAAAGAGCCAATAGAGGACTTTCCAATAAAGATTCCTGAAGAAAACCTCGTGTCTTTGGAAGAGCTCCAGGAAGACGAGGAAACCGAAACAGAAGAGCTGCAAAAAAGAAGGTTTAATAAATAAAAAATCCTGATTATGTCATGGCAAAGAAGGAAAACAGGGATGTCAGTAGGGTTCTTGTGGAAAACTTCGTGTCCCTTCAGAGGGTAATGACCAACCTCTCGCTGAAATTTGACAATCTTGCGACGCAAATCTCGAAGCTTCTTGAACTTTTTGAGATATCTGCAAAGACAATCGCCGAAAAAAATCCCCAAAACGCGTCAAGGTACACTGACCAATCGGGAAGGGAGTTAATGGGAAAAATAGACAGCCTCCTTGAGCAAAACAAGGTCATAGCAAGAGGCTTGACGCTAATCCACGAAACAAGCCCCCAAGGACCGAGGGAAATTCGGGAAATTTCCCAAGAAAGCCAAAGAAGGCCGCAAATGCCCCAATTCCAGGTTCCAAGAAAAGCCGTCAGGCAAATTGAACAAAGTCCCGCAAGAAGGCAAGCGAGAACAGACGGCTATCAGAAATCAATATCAGATTCCAAAAATGAGCAAAGCAAGCAGTCCTAATTCTTCCAGAAACCAGGGAATCCTCCTGGAATTTACGAGAGAACTTGTCAGGCATTCGTCTTCGGGAGAGGTTTACAACCTGAAAAGCGTTCTTCAAAAAGACTCTATTCAAAGGGAAAGAATGCTTGAAATGAAAAAAAAGCTTACCTCTGAGACCATGGAGAAAAGCCTTGTTTCTTCGAGGCAGCCTTCACGGAATTTTGAGAGGGGTTTTGCAAAAAGTGAAGTTGACGTGAGGAAGGGCATTTTTCCCGGAAAAAAGCCGAGAGTCATAGAATACATAAATCCCCTTGTGATGCCAAAGACGCAATTGCCCCCCAGATTCCAGTATCTCAAGCCGACGCCGACAAAGCTTGAAATTGACCTTGGAAAACTCAACCCGTTTGTGAAAGATCCGCTGGTCGGGGAGATAGAGTGCTCTGGAGCCAACCAAAAAATTACCGTTATAGGCACTATGGGAAGAAGAAACACAAATGTCTCGCTGACAAGGGAGGAAATAGAGGAAGTGATAAACAAGTTCTCAGAGGTCTCTAAGATCCCTGTCCAAGAGGGTGTTTTTAAGGTTGTCGCGGGGAATTATGTTTTTTCCGCGATAGTCTCAAACCTCATCACCTCAAGATTCGTGATAAAGAAGATAAATTACAATCCTGCCTTCAGGAGATAGCACTAATCTCATTTATTATAACCACTGTTTAGTTACTACATACAGAAAGATTTATAAATATTGTTTTTATGAGATTTTTATGAATGGATTAGGGAAAATATTAAAGAGAACTGCCTTGGCAGGAGGAATGGCCTTGGCTTTGGCGAATTGTGACTTACAGGATAAAGATAATTATGAAAAATACGCTTATGCTGGAAAAATTGGCGATGAGTACGTAAAAATGTATGAAAGCGGTGTTAGTGACATACTAAGGGTAACAAGAAAAGATGGGGTTATTATTAAATATGTAGACTCTGTCGCAAATAAATCACCCAATCAATCATCAGATGTGAATTATTTTGTGGTTATAAAACATGGTGCGAAAAAATATTATTATAATAGTCCTACTAACGGGGAAGCCATAAAAGAGGCGCAGAAACAGTTTAATGATTATTTGTCAAAAATTCTTGAAAAAAAAGAGCAAGACTTTAAATCAAAACATCAAGAATCTCTTGACGCTATAAGAAAATGAAAAACCTGAAGCAAATATTGACAAGTGCCGCATTGGCGGGCGGTGTTGTAGCCGCTTCAATTTCAAATTCAAATCCTTCTTTGGCAAATGACAAGTGCAATTTCAATTTTTCATTGTCCCAAAAGAGCGATTATAGGGGTGATTCTGGAATGGATGCCATTAAGGGACCTGTTACTGAAGGAGTTGCTGGACTTTCATGCGGAAACCTTGATGCCTTCATCTTTGGAGCCCACAACAATAATTCAGGAAGAATAAATGAGGTTGACGTTGGGGTGGGATATTCATTCTCAAAAGGAAATTTTTCCGGTAGAGTTGGAATTGCAAGGTGGATGTATGAAGAGGATGGCGGGAAAAACGACGTTGCAGAATTAAGTTTGAGATATGGCGGTTTGCCTGTAGATATTGAATTAGGAATAACAAAGATATTGGATGACAAAGGAACCCAGGTTACAGGAAGAGTATCCAAAACATTTGAATTGGGAAAAATGAAGGATATTGACTTTACATTGACTCCCTCTCTCAAGGCAACTTACCTCGACAACTATTTTGGACTTAGCGGGCACAGCAACGACATATTCGGGATTTCTTTGGGAATCATGAAGGATAATGTTGGCGCCGATGTATTTGCTGACTATCATGTGGGACATAGGGGACTGGAAAATGACACAAAAGTGGGAATCACGCTTAAATATAATTTTTAATTAAATCTCGTAGCTTCTTCCAACCAAATCACCGATTTCTTCGCCAGTTTCTTGTTGCTCAGATGAGAACTTTCTTGCAAGGTCCTTGAGGAAAAGCACAATGTCGTTCTGGACCTGCTCTTCCAGCTGCGTTTGGGAATAATCAAGGGAATACGTTCTTTCTGTCCAAAATTCCCCAATCTCAAGCCTTACTATGTACCCGCTTGCTGTTTTTTCTGCCTTCGTTACTTCCAACGTCGCGTTTCCAAATTCGCCTATCAAAACCTGCCTTTCATCGTCGCTAAGTGTTTGCTCTGACGCTTCAACAGGCACAACAGCCTCTGTTTCATTTGCCAAGGTTTCGTTCAAAATCTCTGTTGGAACTGTTTCACTGCTGATTGCGCCTTCTATCAAAGGTGTTGAAAGGGAAACAATTTCCTCGTTTTCATAGACAAGCCTTATGTTCAAGTCCCCGTCCTGAGGAACAATTCCAAGACTTGATAGGTCAATTGACAAAACATTTTCACCTGTTCCAATATAATCCTGGCCAAATCCTGTTTCTGTTTCAGCATAGTCTGTCGTGACAGTTAATTCTGTAGAGGAAACACCAAGGGATATTGAATTATCAGGTATAACATTTGAAGATGTTCTTACGCTTCCCGGAACAATGCTTGCC
>CAYXIC010000023.1:0-1706 GCA_964465625.1 Candidatus Woesearchaeota archaeon | reverse complement strand
TGTTTCGCTTGCTGTAAGTTCAGGCTCTGCGGAAATTGCCTCTGCAGTTCCTGTTGTTTCCTGAGTTGCGTTTTCCGATATGGCCTCTGTCGCATTCTCTTCAACAATTATTTCGGCGGGACTTTCTTCCTGTACATTTGTGTCTGTTGTTGAGCTGTCTGTTGAGGTTTCTGAAACTGTTTCCACAGCACTTGATGAGGACACTTCCAAAGTGAAATAGACTATGGGATTTGTTTCCCTCTCTCCTTCAACACCATATCCCTGACCGCTCCCTGAAAATGACTTTCCCTCAACGTAAAAATTTCCTTGAACAGACTCTCCCGAAAGCAATTCGCTTAATTCGTACTCAAGCGTGCTGTTTCCGTTTTCAATAATAACCCTTGAATTTGAGGGAATTAGCTCGCCGTCCCTCAAAGAGATGCCCAAAGTCCCGTTGAGTTTCTCCCCTTTTTGGTAATATGAATCCAAATCCAAGGACACCTGGCCTGTTATGGAATTCGCGTTTTTGTAAAAAGCCATCCCGAAAATAAAAGCGGCTACAAGAACAACCCCAAAAAAAACCGGCAAGGCTTTGTGAAACTCCAATTTATTTGACCTCTTTAATCATTTTTCAAGGGAAAACAAAAGAGATATTTAAATCTTACTAAGAATTTCAGCCAGAAACGTTTTCAGTGGTTTCTGTTGGCTGAGCAGCGTTGGGATTCGGCTGGACCGGAACCAAAACCAAAACCTGGTTGTTGTTCAAGGGTATTTCCGCATATCCTCTGGACTGCACCTGGTTTATCAAAACAGTCAGCGCGTCGTTCGCGCCCTGGTTGTATATGTTGTTGTTGTAGCCGGAAATGTATGGCTTTCCAACATAAGAGTAAAGAACCAATCCCCCGAGGACAAGAATTATGATGACAAGAAGCCATATAATCAAGCCTGTTCTTTCCCTCATCATTTTGTCTTAAAACAAAGTCTCTTTAAAAATCTTTTTAATTCGCAGACGTTGAAATCTCGACAATTGTTGTCAAATCGCCGAAGGAAACTCCGTCTGAATTTTCAGCATAAACAGATATCACGTCTCCCTGGTTAAAGTTTACTATGTTTCTTGACTGTATGTCATAGTCTTTTTTCACGCCTGAAGAAGATGCCTCAATCATGTTCCCCAATCCTATTCGCTCGCCGTTTTTGTATATCAAAATCTGAACGCTTCCCGAGTCTTTTCCTTGAATGACCTCAAGGTTTGTGGAAATTCCCGTTATGCTTCCGCTTCTTACCATGACATACCCGTTTTCCAAACCGCCTTCAACGCCGGACGACATCTTCAAAAACGCCGAGGAATTTCTCTCTTCATTCATCCCGAAGCTCAAAAATGACACTGCGTGGTAAATCTGCGAAATCTTCTGGAATCCTTCGTTGGAAAATGTTATGACAAAAAGGTGTTTCCCTCCTTCCAGCTCCGCCCTGTAAATTGCTATGTTGTTGTCAACCGTCGCATTTTTTATGTTTATTTCGTCCGAGCTAGGGTCAACCTCTGTTATGTTTGACACGTTCTCCTTGAGAATTTTCTCTATGTTCTTTTCGATGTCCTCTCCCACAGTCTGGGCAATTACGAACGAAATCATCAGAAAAGCCATGGTTGCCGAGACAAAAACCACTAATTTATTCACCATCTTTCTTAGGTATGAATGGCAGGATATTTATTTAAATGTTTCTTCACA
>CAYXIC010000022.1:4865-8613 GCA_964465625.1 Candidatus Woesearchaeota archaeon | reverse complement strand
CTGCATGAACCTCGGAAACCTCAACGCAAAGCCAGAGCTGTAATTCGGGGATTTTTGGATTTCCTGGTATGTCACGGAAACTATCACCTTAGGACTTATCTCGACATTTTTTCCGTTTTCTTTTTTTATCAGCGGCTTGAGCCTCTCTGTCAATTCGTGGAATGTGACCTTGTTATTTTCATTTTCCTTTTCGCTTATTCCTGTTCCGACTTTTCCGACTTCAAGGTACTTTCCTGTCTTTGAATCCCTGCAAGAGAGTATGAAGCTGCTCAGCCAGCCGCTTCTTTTTCCTGTGCCGTACTCCGCTCCCGTAATCACCAAATCCAAATCCCTTTCCTCCGGTTTTATCTTAAGCATGTGCCCGACCCTTTTTCCTGGCTGGTATTCAGAATTGAGATTTTTCATCATTATCCCCTCCTGATGGTCCTTCAAAGCACTATTGTAAAATTTTTCAGCTTCCTTTTCGTCGTCTGTTATTATCTGCTTTGAGCAGACAATCTTGTACTTCTCCCCATGAACTACCCTCCTCATTATGCCTGATCTTTTTTCAAAAGGCTCTTTCAAAAGCGATTTTCCATTGAAATACAAAATGTCAAAAACGTTGATTTCTACAGGCAACTCTGACATGAGCTTTTCTATGTCGTATTTCCTTCTTATCCTTTGGCTTACTTTTTGAAACGGCATGTATTCATGAGTTTTTCTGTCAAATCCGACAGCCTCGGAATCAAGCACAAATGATTCTCCATTCACGTGCTTTTTTACATAATCAACAACCTCTGGAAACTGGCTTGTGACGTTCTCAAGCCTTCTGGTGAAAAGGATTATCTTACTGCCCTTTTTGTGGATTATCATTCTAAAGCCATCGTACTTGTACTCTATTGCGCACGGCTTTCCCAATGCCTCGAATCCGTCTTTTATCGAGTCAACTTTTTGGGCGAGCATGACCTTTACCGGCTTTCCAACCTCAAGGTAGATTTTTCCGAGGCCTGTTATTCTCTTCTTCTTTACAACGTCAAAAACAGACGCGATGTCGTTTGAGCTGTCTATTGCCTCCTGTATCTTTATTGCAGCCTCTTTTTTGCCGTCTCCTGGAAAAAACGCCTCTGCCATTGACTCCTTTATCGTGCTTTCCTTAAGTCCTATTCTCAAATCGCCTATAAGCGTTCTCACCAGATACTTGCTTTCCATTGGGCTTGAGGAGGTCAATAATTCAACTATCAGGGAAATTTTCTTTGCAACAGTTCCCTTGCCTTCAAGCTCGGGAAGCTTTCTCAAGTTTTCCAATACCTTCTCCGTAGTTAAGACGTGGCTATGAAGCGTTGCCTGTCTTCCGTGTTTTTTCAGCTTCTCCGCAACCTCTCCCAAATCGCCGACTGTTTTCCACTCTTTTGCAACGTGTTTTTCGTCTGTTCCCGTTGCCCTTGATATGGCCTTTATCGCCAGCTGCGTGGATATGCCTATTTTTCTCTCGTCATACTCGGGGTAAATGTCTCCCAAAAGCAAATAGAGAACGCTGCTTTCAGAATTTTCTATGTCCTTAAGAAACTTTGCGAGAATTTTTATTTTTTCAAGCCTGCTCGGGTTTGCAGAAGCCTCTTCGTAAAAATCCGCGAGCTTTTTGTACTTCATTTTATTTTTTCCTTGTATGTTTAATATGGCTTATGTGCTTTTCATTTATTCTTATCAACCCGTAAATTGAGGAAATTATGAAAATTCCCTGCAAAAAGATAAAAATAATATCTTGTATGTAAACGCTGTAAATCTCTAAGCATATTCCTCCGAGAATCAGCAGAGGGTATGTGTACTTCCTTTCAAAGCTTCTTTTTCTTGATGAAATCATCAATGTTCCAGAAATTATTGACAATAATCCTATGATGGCTATTATGTAAAAAATATTGAATGCCATTTTATTTTTTGCAAATCGCTAAAGAGTAAGTATTTTCTTTATCCGTGTAAACTATTAAATGCGGGAAGAATTTTTTTATTATATTCTCAAAATCTTTTTTAGAGTATTTGTAGGATATAGCGGCGATTATTATATCACCTTCCTTAAACTCTATAACCCTTCCGAGATGCTCAACAATTTTATCTTTTTTTAAGATATAAATCTCTTCTATTCTGGAATTAACAAACCTGACATCATATTCTATTTCATCTTCATACAATCCTAATTGTGTTGGAATTTGAATCAACCAGTTATTTATTATTTTGTCTTTATATTCCTTAAGCCATTCCTTTTCGTTCCCATTTGATAGCCCATTACCTATTACTAACACATCCTCATTACCCATACTACTTTTTATTCCATGAAGGATATCTTCTCTGTCGAAATTTCCGAGAGTATTCCCTAGAAGCATCATCAAATGTGATTCAAAGCCCTTGTCTCTAAATAAAGGGGTAATATTATCAAGATTCTCAAAGTCAGAAATGTTCCATCTAAACTCAAGAACTTCCCCAATTTCCATTTTTCTTATTGTGTTTGCGGCCTTTGAAACCATGTAGGAGCTTATATCTATTGGAGAATATCTTATTCTCATATGTTTTGCTAACTCTTTAATAAAGAGAGAAGCCTTTTTTCCATCTCCACAACCCAAATCAATAATATTGTATGATTTTTTTGGAAGCAATTTAATAATGTCTTTGAGATGTTTTTTTATAAGAGAAACTTCTTTTTCAATTATACTTTTTCTATAACCTTTTGTTTTGCTTAAATTTAAATATCCTTGTGCTTGTTTTGGAGTTAGATACCATAGTTTTGAATCAGCAACATTCCAAACTCTTGTTTTCCCTTCTAATTTATACCCTCTTTTTAAGATTTCTTTAAAAATTAAATCATTAATACTCATTCTTTGAACAAGAATGAGAAGTTTTTAAGTTTCGCTATTTCCCCTTGTGCTTCCACGCGCCGGAACTCGGCCTTACCTTGAGATTCCTTGACCTGTTTCTCAAACCTCGGGATTTTTTTCCCGCAGAAGTCAAACCCCTAAAAACACGGCCCTTGTTTTTTGGTTTGGAAATCCACGAGATTACAGGGTCGTTTTTTATTTCAGGCATTTGAGGATCTATGAGTATTACCTCGTAAAAATAATAAATCCCGTCCTTGCCTATCAAGTATGAGTTCAAAACCTCAAGGTTTTTGTACTTTCTTCCCGCGCGCTGCTCCGCAATCCACCTATAATTCATTTTCAGGTTTTTTCTGATGTGCAATCTTTTGCTTCTTCTGCCTTTGTTCGGTCTCGGTCTTTTATGGCCTCCCCTTTTCAGTCTCACGCGAACGACAAAAAATCCCTTTTTGTCCTTGTATCCCAAGTTTCTTGCCCTGTCAAGCCTTAGCGGCTTGTCTGTTCTTGCCAGCGCGTTGCTGTTTCTCCACTCAATCATCCTTTGCCTTAAAACTTCCACATCCGGTTTTTTCCAGGCTTGTCTTAGATAGTGATACATTCCCTTTGCCATTTTATGAAGAGATAAAAATGCTTTTTAAAGTTTGAGATTTGCCCAAAAAACTTTTCAATTTACTAAGAACATACCAAAAACATATTAAAAAATATAAGAGATTTTTAAGTTCTCAAAACTTATAAATAGTTTAAATTTGTGATTTTTACCATGAGCCCGTAGTTCAGCTCGGTTAGAACGCTGCTCTGATATGTTAGGACACCCATGGTTTCCTCACACTGACCTTCTTTTAAATGTAGGTTGGAAAACTCAGCAAGGCAGAGGTCCGAGGTTCAAATCCTCGCGGGCTCATTTT
>CAYXIC010000022.1:0-4765 GCA_964465625.1 Candidatus Woesearchaeota archaeon | reverse complement strand
AAATGAAACTCAGCGATTTGTCATGGATTGTTTTGGCAGGTTCAATTATTCTTTCTCAAGATAGCGTGAGTCCTTTGACCACGGAAAAAAAGACATATCAAACAAATCCAATTAGCGCCTGCGACCTTGTAGATAATTATTCTTTGGATACTCAAAAACCCGAAATGAAGGACCATGGCGGCTTAAGGGACAGATTAAGGGAAAACTGCCTTAAGAGAGAGAAAGAAAAAAGAGAACTGCAGGAGTATAAGAA
This sequence comes from Candidatus Woesearchaeota archaeon, assembly GCA_964465625.1. Lineage (GTDB taxonomy): Archaea > Nanobdellota > Nanobdellia > Pacearchaeales > GW2011-AR1 > CAZLQA01. The sequence continues at coordinate 4,512 of CAYXIC010000022.1, read as the reverse complement.
TGCCTTCAAGTGCTTTCAGGAGTTTTATGGTCGAGGAATCTGTTCTTAAAAAATCATTCGTTGATTTCCAACTCAAGAACCAGCTTTCCCTTTGAGAAGTTGTAGTTCGTTATCGGAAGGCTTATCGGGATGACTTTTTTGTAGGCCTTTCCCTTCGCTATGGCCTTTATCTCAATGCTGTTCTCAAGGTTGTTTATTGATATGTCGCTTTCGGACTTCACTCCAGGCATATTCACCTCATAAACCACCCTGTCGCTAAACCTGCGAACGTCTGTCTTAGGCTCTTTTTTGTTCAAAGTGGAGAAGTCCTTCAACTCCCCTCTTGGAAGGGCAAGTTCCTTTTCCGCGGTCTTTTGCACTGTGTTTTTTTGTGGATTCGTGTTGAGGTTTATCCTTTTCCCGTTTATGAAAAGCTCGTAATTTTTCTCCTTTCCAACATCCTTGTTTCCCGTCTCCTTCCTGATTTCCTTTTCAAGCATCCTCATTGCGTTTTCAAGCATTTTTCCCATGACTCCAACGTTCATGCCCTTGAAAATAGGGTTGTTTGCGCTGCTGAATTCTTCCATGAGGTCGTCTTCTCCGAGCATTCCGTAATCCTCCTTGCTGAATTTTCTTCCCGAGGGATTGCCGCAGTAAGGGCAAAAATTGTACTTTGAGTTTATTCTTTCACTGCAGCTTTTGCACTTCCTTTTTCCGAACATTTCATGAAAAAGGGAATTTTGTTTAAATACTTTTGTATCATGTTTTGAGATAATTGCCGATTGACCTTATCTCGTGAAATTCCTCAACAATCGTCGGCTTCGCCTCCTTCGACATAACCCATACAAAAGATTTGCCGCCGCGGAACCTTTTCACCCTTTTTACCTCCCTTACCTTTCCCATTCCGAATAACACCACAAGCATCCTCAAAAAACCGCTTATGAAAAATATGAGGATTAGGGGTTCAACAAAATCTGTTTTTATGAATTTTATCAGAAATGCGCCAAGACCTGCGCCGAGGAAAATGCCAATCCCGTTTATCATGTGGTGGTAGGATATTGCAAACCCTATTTTTTCCTCCCTCACATTGTCATAAATGAATTCCTTTCTTGCCAGTTCAAACCCCGCCCTGGAGACGCCGCTTACAAGAGAGGGAACAAATACAAGGTAAATCGGAGAAGGGTTCAACACCCACAATACGGGTATAAAGACTATCATCACGCTTGTTATGCGCAGCACCACGTAGCTTCCGTACTTGTCAGCGATTTTGCCCCATATTCCCAAAAAGAAAAGCGACAGGAGGCTGCCAGAAAGGATAATTGCCATGTAAGTCAGGTAGCTGAATTCAAGGTACCTAAGGAGATAAACCGTCACAAAAGGCAGTGAAATGTACGCCGCAAAATCAAAAATCCCGTTAAATATTGCAAACCTCCCAAAATTATTGTCCTTTGCATTTGTCAGGAAATCGTAGAATGAAAAATAATCCTTTTTCTTTAGCCTTATTTTTGGCTCGTACATCTTTTTGAAGATTCTTAATGAAACAGTCCTTGTTGCAAAAGCCATCAGGAACAAAGCCATGAAACCGATCATTATCATGCCGTTTTTTTTCAGATAATCAAGGAAAAACGCGGCCAGGATGGTTAGGATGACGGTGGCAAAACCCATTATCAGGCTTCTCTTTGAGAACCACCTCCCCCTAAATTTTTCATCTACAATGTCCCCGTGCCATGAAAACCATGCAGGGGAAACAGAGCTTATGAAAACCGTGTACAGTGAAAAAAATAGGAGAAGCAGCAAAGGCAGAGAATTCACCAACAGGCCCTTGTAAAACAAAAAAGCGACAAACGCAAAAAGCAGCCACGCGATACACTCGAAAAAAACAAACCTCATTATTATTTTTTTCCTAGAATGCTTCCCTATAAGCCTTGAGCTGAAGATTTCGGTCAATGGTCCCAAGATTCCCGATACAGAGCTTAGCAGGGCAATTAGGGAATTGCTGGAATTTATCGCGATTGCAAAAGGGCTTATGTAATGCTCCCCAAAAGAGCCCCTTGCCGATGTAAAGATGCTTTCCTCAATGCTCTTTCTTCTTGCCCCGTGTTTCAGCTCCCTTATCTTTTTTGATTCCATGCCCTCTTTTCCCTTGAATACATGGATAACAAACCAACTTTAATAAATTTTTTAGTTAAGTTTTTATATCTCCCGATTTTGAATTTAAGATGGCAAAGAAATTTTACGTTACAACGGCAATAGATTATGTAAACTCAAGGCCGCATGTAGGGCACGCATTTGAGAAAGTTTTAGCTGACGCTCTGGTAAGATGGAACAAACTCAATGGAAAGAAGACGTGGTTTCTTACCGGCACGGACGAAAACGCACAAAAAAACGCCCAGGCGGCGGAAAAAGAAGGGATTCCGGTAAGAAAATTTGTTGACAGGAACTCAAGATTTTTTCTGGAACTTTGCAACAAACTTAATGTTAATTACGACAGGTTTATCAGAACAACCGAGGCAGAACACGTAAAAATTTCGCAGCAGATATTCAGGAAAGTCTATAATAATGGGGAAATATACAAGGGAAAATACAACGGATACTATTGCGCAGGGTGCGAATCCTTCAAGACTGAAAAAGAACTTGTCGACAAAAAATGCCCTGAGCATCTCAATCTGGAAATCCAATGGGTCTCTGAAGATGCCTATTTTTTTAAGCTTAGCAAGTATAGGGATAAAATCCTGAAATTCTCCGAAGAGTATGTAGTTCCTAATGAAAGAAAAAATGAAATTGTCTCGAGGCTTAAGGACGAGGGTTTGAGGGATTTATGCGTTTCAAGAACAAACCTCAATTGGGGAATTGACAACCCTATTGACAAGAAATTCAAGATATATGTGTGGTTTGACGCATTGATTAACTACATTTCAGGTTCAGAGGGAAATTGGCCAGCAGACGTTCATGTTATCGGGAAAGGAATAAACTGGTTTCATTCTGTTATTTGGCCTGCAATGCTCCTGTCTGCAGGCTACAAACTTCCAGGCAGGCTTTTGGTTCACGGTTATCTTAACATTAAGGGAAAGAAAATCAGCAAGAGTTCTGGAGAAGTAATAGACCCGATTGATCTCGCGAAAAAATACGGCTCAGACAGCGTTAGATACTCCTTGCTAAGGTGTTCTGTTTTTGAGGATTCGGATTATTCAGAGGAACTTTTGATAACAAGGCACAACAACGAGCTCGCGGACAAGCTTGGGAATCTCGTGAGCAGGGTTAGCGCTTTGGCCGAAAAGTATGGAATTGAGAAAACACAAAATAATCTCTTAAAAAAACTAAAGTTGAAGAAAATTGAGAAATATCTTGACAATTACGAATTTGACAAGGCGCTGAATGAGACTTTTTCTTTTATTGATGAGTGCAACGAATACGTTCAAAGTAAAAAGCCGTGGGAGACAAAGGACAAGAAGGCTTTGTATGAACTTGTCGACTCAATAAGAAAGACCAACTTTTATCTTGGAATCTTTATACCAAACACCTCAAAAAAAATAGAAAAGATATTCAAAACAGGCAAGATAAAAAAGTCTGAGATCTTATTTAAGAAAATAATTAAATAAAAATGCGGCTTGCGGGAATCGAACCCGCGCAACGACCTTGGGAAGGTCGTGTCATGCCATTAGACCAAAGCCGCTTGTTAATTTTTAAAAACCCTGTTGATTATAAATTTGGTCATGGACAAAAAGATATCTTTTGAAGACTGGCAAAAATTAAACATAAGAACCGCAAAAATCCTTAAGGCAGAAGACATTCTAAATGCGGACAATCTTTACAAATTAACACTGGATGCTGGAGAGTTTGGAAAAAGAACTGTCTGCGCGGGAATAAAGCAGCACTATGAAAAAGAGGAACTTGAAGGAAAAAGCGTGGTTTTTCTTGAAAACCTTGAGCCAAGAAAAATCAAGGGAATTTTGTCGGAGGGGATGGTTCTTGCTGCAGAAGATGAAAATGGGAAGATAGTTCTGTTGAGTGCAGGAGAAAGCATGGTTTCAGGAAGCAAGGTTAGGTAATCAAGCTCTCTGGTAATCAATCATTTCAAGGGGTTTTCTATTCTTTGCCGCAATCATCGCTCTTTTTACAAGGTCAAGATTGCTTCCATCATACCTTATTACTTGACTATGCCTAAAATCTGAATTGCTCCTGCTTGCAGGCATTATCACCAATCCCCTTTGCCTGTGTCTAATCCACCCCTCTATGTATTTTGGATTGTCATCAACCAAGACCTTTCCATAGCTTAATCCCTTGTCTCTTGTTATTGTTAAGTCAAAATCAGGGCCAAGGTGCTTATCTATCCATCTTTTCTTGCCGCTCCACGCAGCAGAAATTCTTCTAGGACCTTGCGTTAATATCACTATCTTATAATTAATTTCTTTGGCAATATCCAATACATCCCATCCCAGTTGGAATTTAGGGAGATTTTCCCACCATTCTTCAGAGTTTGTTATCAGGTTCCATCTTTTTCTTAGATATTCTGGAGCATCGTCTTTTATTGGA
>CAYXIC010000021.1:0-11159 GCA_964465625.1 Candidatus Woesearchaeota archaeon | reverse complement strand
ACAACAATCCAAACTGGTCTGACAACTCGACAAATTCAACATTGGCAGGCTCAACTGTTTTGCACAGCGTTTTCTGGACAGATGATGTCGGTTTTTCAGGCTACATTTTCAGCTTTGATAATGGAACAGGAACATTCAGCAATAATACTTGGGCTGCAATGGACTCCTCAAACTGGACAAATGTTTCAAAAGTTGTCAATTTCACAGAAGGAACAACAATAAGATGGAGAGTTTATGCAAATGATTCCTCAAACAATCTCAATGTCACGAGTAATTTCCAATATACCACAACGGCAGTAACTGATTCATGCACCTGCACGGACGGGGCATCATGGACAATAATCGATGGTGACCAGTGCGTTCTTTCGACAACATGCAATCTTGGTGCAAATCGGTTTAGGGTTATGAATGGCGCTTTGAAAATAACAAGCACGGGATTTCTTAACGCGCAAGGATGCTACATACAAAATGCAGAATCTCTCTTCGTTATCGGCGGAGGTAAGCTTATATGCAGGTAAAATGAAAAATAATGCAAATAAATGTGATAAATTGAACTTTAGGGGTTTTGATAAAAAACATAATGTAAAGAAGCCTGAGTTTTTAGGAGCATCATCTTTAGATTATTCAGTGAAATTTAAACTACTAACGGCATTTGGTTTAACAATATTAATTTTTCTATTTTTCCTGATTGGCTTTGTCTCCGCAACAAACGCCTCCTCAAGTACATACAACATAGGAAATTTCAATACAGGAATTTCGGGAAGCAACGCCTCCTCAAGCTCTTACGATCTTGTCACGACAAGCTCTTCCAGTAGCGGAAACAACTTTTCATCTACAAGCTATCAGGGAAGCTCAGACCCTTTCACGAGCACCAACACATCAAGTGATGGGGGAAGCGACAGCGATAGTGGTACTCCTGCTGCTTCACCTGGTGGAGGAGGCGGTGGTGGAGGGGGAGGAGGCACAACCACAGTTGTTGCTATTCCTGCATCAGGATTTGCAGTTGACAAGGAACAAATTTCCGCCTCTTTGACGCAAGGTGAAATTTTGACAGAAACATTTACGGTAACAAACAGAAAGACCACAACAATAAGCATAAAAATTGAGGCCGTGGTATCTGGAAACTTGGTTTTGATAAGGGAGACAGAGTTCTCGTTGACCCCTGGGCAGTCAAAGGAAGTTTCTGTTGATTTTATAGCAAGGGACGACACAACACCTGGTTTGCACTTGGGAAAAATCACAGTTAAGTCAGGAAACGAGCAAAAAGAAATTTTGGTTGCGATAAATATAAAGTCGAGCGGAGCGTTGCTTGACGTTAGGGCAGAGATACCTTCTAGATACCAAAAAGTTCAACTGGGAAGCGAACTTTTGGCAAACATAAACTTGTTCAATCTTGGGATTTCCGGAAGGGCAGACATAAACCTAAGATATTTCGTGACAGACTACGACGGAAACTTAATTTTCACAAAAAACGAAACATTGGCCATAGAAACGCAGACAAGCTTTGTTGCAACGATTGACATTCCTTCAGATGCCCCTCACGGAAAGTATGTTCTTTATGTCGAGGCTCTTTACGAGGGAAAAGTTGCCGGCGCAACGGCAAATTTCGAGATTGTCCCCAATGTCGTGACGCAAAACGAGAAGATATTTATATCAATCATAATTCTGCTTATAATGCTGATTAGCGCGGTTGTTTATTATTACATGAGGGAAAAATACCCCTCGGAAAAGTTCAGGAAAAAAATTGATTTGATACACTTGATGAAACCAATATAAAATGGCACTTGACTATATCACTACGACAATAAGTTTGGTTATATTCCTAATTTATCTGGTTGTATTTTTCATACTTTTCAAGGTAAATTTAAGCGCCTCGGGGAGGCTTTCAAGCGCAATAATCTACTTTAGGGTTTTTGTAGGTCTCCTAATCCTGCGCAGGATTGAGATACTCTTGGCGCAGGCAGACATATTTGACTTTTCCTATATAGAGGACATTACCGCACTCGTTTTGGCAATTTTTTTGCTCCTCGCTTTTGCCGAGTTCTACAAGGCTGTTCTTGAAGCCACTGGAGGTAGAAAAAGCACCGCAAAGACAGCTGCAAAATCAACAGGCAAGACAAAAATTCCTAAGCAAAAGGCGTTATCCAGTCCAAAGATAGGCAAAAAAACAACCCCCGACAACTACCTTGACTTGACAAAGTAAGAAATTTTTATGTTACGGGAAGCCTAACCATCTAAAACATCCTTTGGCGTTTCGTGATTATTTTAGATTTGATATTGTCAATAAAAGAGCCATTATTCGGATTTAGTTAAGAATTATCTTAGCATTCTCTCCAAAGCATCTTTCGCGGTTTTGAAATCAGCCCTTTTTTCCGAATGCTTCATAATCTGACCAAGGAGGAAATTAAGCGATTCCTTTTTTCCTGATTTATAGTCAAGGACGGCTTTTGAATTTTCCTTTATGACTTTTTCCGCGATTTTCTCAATTTCCTTTTCAGATAAAATAGCAATATTCTCTTTAACATTTACAATATCCTGGATTGATAAAGTGAATATCTTTGGCTCCCTAATCCCTTTAGCAACTATATCATTTAGCATTTCCTTTGCCTTCAATTCCGTTATCTTTTTTTTCTGGATTAGGTTCAAAAGCTCAATGAAATGCTTTGGGTTTATGTTCATCTCGTCAAGTTCTTTTTTGGAATAATTCAAAACCCTTGGAAGTTCCCCCATCACCCAATTCACAGCCAATTGATGATTTGTTTTTCCGACAACCTCTTCAAAGAATTCGACAATTTCCAACCTTTTTGTCAATATCTCGGCATGTTTTTTGTCTATGTCATACTTTTTAACCATCTTCTTTATTTTTTCCTCAGGCGTTTCAGGAAGACTTTTTCTTATGTTTTCAATCCTTGATTTTTCGATTTTTATTAATGGAAGGTCAGGCTCAGAAATAAACCTGTAATCCTCTGCCATTTCCTTTAGCCTCATTCTAACTGTAATCCCTCTGGATTCGTCAAACATCCTAGTCTCCTGCTCTTTTGGAATTTCTTTTTTTTGCCTGCGGATTTCATATTCCAAGGCTGTTTTTACATTGCTGAGGCTGTTGAGGTTTTTTATTTCAACCCTTTTCCCTTTCATTTCGGGAAGGGATATGTTCACGTCGGCTTTCACGCCAAGGTTTTTGTCAACAATTTTCATGTACTTCAAACTGCCTATTAACTGGCTTAGCCATTGCACCGCTTCATTAGGTGTTTTAAATTCTGGTTCTGTTACAATTTCAACCAAAGGATAACCCGATTTGTTGTAATCGACCTCTCCTGTTTGTGGATTCCATGAAGCAGGGTCTTCTTCCAAATGAGCCTCTGTTATGTTTATTCCGAGAAACTTTCCTCCTTTACCTATCGGAATGGCATATGTTCCTGAGATAGTGCTTTGATAACCCTTCGGCAAATCAGGCCAGTCGTAATGCTTTCTTTGCCAGATGAATTTCGAGTTTATCCTGCAGTTGAGAACAAGGCAGATTTGAATCGCTTTGTTGACAGCATTTTTGTTTGGGAGCATCGGCTTGCTCCCTGGCTGAGCCGTGCATATCGGGCAAATGTTTGTGTTCGGCTTGGCGAATTTCAAGCCATGAACAGCCTTGCAGTTGCAGAACAATTTCTCCCTGACATTCAAGTAGCAGTGGATTTCCAGTCCTATCTTTGGCATGAATTTGCTATGTGAATATATTTTATTAAGTTAATGGACTTGCAATTTAAAACTAATTTGTTAATTTATAACCTTAAATAAGGCGGATTGAGTTGTTAATAAAAATTCATAAGTAACCGGCATATAGGATAAAATATTAATTGACTTGACATGGATAGTTTTTTATACATTCTCAACTTTTTTTTGGAATGAAAGATGTCTCTAAAGCAAAGCCCGGAGACTACATAGAAGTGCACCTTATGAAAAGGATTTACGAAGGCGTTTTGATAGAGTCTCCGGAAACAGACAAAGGCATATTGGTTTTGAAGCTTGACACAGGATATAACATAGGATTTAACAAAAAAGACATTTCTGAAATCAAGGTAAAAAAAAGATTTTCTGAAAAAACCGAAAAAATTGAGGTAAAAAAAGATTCAAAGAAGCCGAACATAGCGATGATAATCACTGGCGGCACGATTTCAGCTCGTTTGAATCCAAGAAAAGGCGGCGTTGACTGGCTTGACACACCTGAATCATTGCTTAGGTTTTATCCTGATATTTTTGAGAAAGCAAACATCTCAAAAGTTGAAGTTCCTTTCATGAAAGCTTCCGAAGACATGGATTTCAGGGACTGGAAAAAAATAGCAGATGTTTGCAAGAGGCTTCTAAATGACAACAACATCAAAGGTGTCATAATAACTCATGGAACGGATTTTTTGCATTATACATCCGCAGCTTTGAGTTTTTTCCTGAAGGATTTGAACAAACCTGTTGTTTTAACATATTCGCAAAGGTCCATAGACCGCGCGTCTTCAGACGCCAAGTTGAACCTGCAATGTTCTGTTCTTGCAGCGATGTCGGACATTGCGGAGGTAATGCTTGTAGGACATGGGACAACAAACGATGATTTTTGCTACGCGCTTCCTGGAACCAAGGTAAGAAAACTCCATAGCTCGAGAAGGGACGCATTTAAGGCTGTGAATGCAAAGCCGTTTGCCAAGATATTTCCAGAAAGAATTGAAATATTGTCTGATTACAGAAGAAGAAACAATGGAAAAAAGGTTAAAACAGATGCAAAATTCAACGACAAAGTTGCCTTGGTCAAGGTTTATCCCGGGCAAAACCCGGAAATACTTGATTTTTACTTCAAACAAAAGTATAAAGGCATTGTTCTTGAGGCATCTGGCCTTGGCCATGTGCCAACGCAAAGGTCAAGAAATTCATGGACTAAAAAACTCAAGGAAATCCAGAAAAAAGGAATGATTGTTTGCATTACAAGCCAAACTATTTACGGAAGGGTTGACCCATTTGTTTACAGCAATGCCAGGGGGGTAATGGAAACAGGGGTAATCTATCTTGAGGATATGCTATCGGAAACAGCGCTGGTGAAATTGTCGTGGATTTTAGGACATGGGGAGTGGGCAAAAAACCGCGAAACAGTAAAAGAGAGGATGCTTCACAGCTTTGCAGGGGAGATAAGCAAAAAGCTTGATTTCAGCAAAAGCTGACTTTTATTCATAACTATTAAGGAGTTACAGATAGAAAGGTTTATAAGACAATTGTTAATCTTAGTTTTATGAGTTTGGAACGTATTTTTTCAGAGAGAAATGTGCTTGACTATTCAACCGCCTGTTTGGAGTTAGGGGTAAAAATGCCCGAAGTACGGGACTCTTTTGATTTTGACACTTTGGTTGTCCCTAGCAGAGGCGCAGTACCTTTCTTTTTGGGCGCTTGCTATTCCTTAAACAAATTAAAGAAATTTGGAGGGGAGCATGAAGAATTTTATGAGGGGCTTGGAGTCCAAAAAATACTCTCTTCATTGCTGCCCGAGAGCCTTGAGGTTTCAAGCAATATCAATGCAAGCAAAACCAAGGTGATAATCGTGCCATTTACGGCAGACTTGAATATAGGCAAATTTGACCATAAAGAAAACAACGACGAATATGTAAAAAAGACGAGAAATTACTGGGCAAACGTTACTGCTTCGTTCTTTAAGGAAAACGGAGAGAGGGAAATGGACCCTTACTTCAAGTCGTTCGCGGATTTTATTTTAAGGGATTTAGAAAAAAGGGAGGATGTGGCTTTGGAATATAAAAACTTTCCAAAAATTAGAAGATTTTCAATGATAGACACGGTTATATCTGGCAGAGCATCAAATGACATTTTGCAAGCGTTTGACGGACTCGCACAAAAACTTGGTGATGGCAATCTTATGCCTTATGGTTTTTTAATTGTGGATGAAGACGGAGGTAAACTAAGGCCGCATTATAACCAATACCTAATGAGAAAAAGATTACAAGGGCAGGTGGATATAAGAAAAATCCCAAGAATATTCTCTGAGGATGAAGGAGCATCGCTTTTGGGCGTTGCATCTGTGGTTTATCCTTCTGTCATGAGGGGTTCAAAGATGCTTAGAAACGGGGACGAAGAGTTTTTTGTCGGTGCCGGAAGTTGGCATCCAGGCTATAAAATCTCAGAAAAACATTCAGACAGTTTTGGCAAATTTATGAGTATGATTTACAACGGAGTGGATTATGTTTTTGCCAGAGGGTATGAAGGAGACGAGTCAAAAGCGGAAAGAATCAAAGAAAAGTTTCTAGATTCAAAAGCAGAATTCCTTGACCATAGAGCAAGAAACATAAAAGCTTTTTGTTTGGGAGAAAGCGTTGGGCTTGACATATTTCCAATAAGAACAGATAGGTATTCTCCAAATGGAGTGTATGAAACGAAATCACATGTAGTCCACACACCCTTTGATGCAGCTTCTGAAAAAAAGGCTATGCAAAGATTGAGAGATGTAACAGGTACTTATTTATTAAATAACTCTTCCCATTAATAAGTCCTTATTCTCTACACCAATCTTCATAAGCCCTTCTTTGAAATTGGTCTGTCAAATCCAGGGAGTCCGAAATCCTTATCCTTGCTTCTCTTTCACTTAATCCAGCGCCATTAATCTCTTGTTCAGCCATATAAAGACGAGCCCTAACAGAATCCATTATGCCCTGGTGAGAAACATCATTTTGATAATTTGGGTTTTTATCAGGCATTGATTGCCTAAGAAATTTTGATATTTAAATTTTATCATAAAACAAAATTAATAAACTCCCTGTTCTTTTTCCTGTTTATGCAAGAGGAACTCGACTACAAAAAAATAGGCCTTAAATGCGGCCTGGAGATTCACCAGCAACTTGACACAGAGAAGCTATTTTGCAATTGCCCGAGCGTTTTAAGAAAGGACACTCCTAATTTTACGGTAAAAAGAAAATTGCACGCAATTGCTGGTGAAAGCGGGTATATCGACGAGGCGGTAAAATACCATGCTTCACTGGACAGGGATTTTTTTTATCAGGGATATGACACAACATGCCTTGTGGAATTGGATGAATCTCCGCCTCGGGAAATAAACATCAAGGCATTGAAGGTTGCGATTCAAATTTCATTGCTGCTTAACGCAAATATTTTTCCGATAACACAAATCATGAGGAAGACGGTAATAGATGGAAGCAACACCAGCGGCTTTCAGAGGACGGTTGTAATAGCGTATGGCGGCTTTGTAGAAACATCTTACGGAAGAGTTGGGATAGACTCCATCTGCCTGGAGGAAGACTCCGCGAGAATCATCCAAACAGAAAAGGGAAAAGCTGTTTACAGGCTTGACAGATTGGGAATCCCTCTTATTGAGATAGCAACATCTCCCGACATAAAAAATCCAGAACAGGCAAGGGAAACAGCGCTGCAAATAGGAAAAATTTTGAGAAGCTGCAATGTGAAGAGAGGAATAGGCACAATTAGGCAGGATGTCAACATTTCCGTAAGAAATGGAAAAAGAATTGAAATAAAAGGCGTTCAAGATCCGGATTTGATAAAAAAGTCTGTTGAAATCGAAGCCAAGAGGCAATTAAATATGATAAAAAACAAAAAAAGCTTTGATTCAGAGGTCAGAAAAGTGCTTGTTAACGGAGAGACAGAATTTTTAAGGCCCATGCCTGGAGCCGCGAGAATGTACCCTGAAACAGATTTACCTTTATTGAGAATTTCCAGAGATTTGATAAACAAAGTCAAAAAAACCCTTCCAACAATCAGGCATGATGTCGAGGGAGATTTGAAAAAGAAAGGGCTTGGCCAAGAACTCATCAAGCTTGTTTTAAGCGGATACTTGGATGATTTTGAAGCGCTTCTTAAGAAACACCCAAAAAATCCCGAGCTTGCGGCGAAAATGCTGACTCTGTGGAGAACAGAAATTTCTACAAAACTGAACAAGAATTTGGACGATGTTGAGGAAGCCATCAACATAAATTCATTAGACAATATCCTTGCTGAATTTGGCAAGGGAAATATTGACGAATTTCACATAAAATCCGTTTTTAACGACCTTGCAAAAGGCGTTCCCCTCAAGAAAGCGCTGAAAAAGGAGGAAACAGATTTGAATAAGATAGAGGAAAAAATCATGAATATAATCAAGGAAAAACCTGGCTTGTCGGAAAACGCCTATATGGGGTTGGCCATGAATGAGTTCAAGGGAAAAGTTTCAGGAAAGGAAGTTATGGAGATAATCAGAAAATATCTGAAAAATTGACGAGATTAATTTTAAATATCATCCATCTCTATAGGATTATGGACAAAATTGACATTGAAAAAATAAAAAAGAACAGAATTCCCATAAAAGAGGTTTTCAGCTCAAAAAAACCCTTGGCAGAAGTCTTGGGATGGGTTGACAACATACGCGAATTGGGAAAGATAAGATTCATCGTTTTGAAGGATTCTTCAGGATTGATACAGGTAACGGCAATCGAAAGCAAAACCCAAAAGGAAATCTTCAAGAAAATAAGTAAAATCACGCGCGAGTCAGTTGTTTACGTAAGTGGAAAGATTGTTAGTTCAAAACAGGCTCCCGGAGGAAAGGAAATAAATCCAGAGTCATTGGAGATTATAAGTCATGCAGAGGAATTGCCTATTGACGTTTCAGAGAATTCAAAGACAGAGTTGCCGAAAAGGCTTGACTACAGGTTTTTGGACTTACACAGAAGCAGGACAAGGGCGATGTTCAGGATTAAAAGCGAGATTGCAAATTCATTCAGAGGATTTTTTTCTTCCAGAGGATTCATGGAGGTATTTTTGCCGTCGGTGATTTCAAGCTCGAGCGAGGGCGGCACAGAATTGTTCGAGGCGAAATATTTCGAGAAGAAAGCCTATTTGGCGCAAAGCCCGCAATTGTACAAGCAGATGGTCGCCACAACGCCAATAGAGAAGGTTTTTACGATTACACCTGTATGGCGTGCGGAGAAGCACAACACTGTTCGACATTTGAACGAGTCAAGGCAGATGGACATTGAAATGGCATTTGCAAATCAGTTTATTGTAATGAAAGAGCTTGAGGAAGTTATCAAATTCATCATCAAAAAAATCATTGAAAATTGCAAGGACGAACTTGAAACACTTGGCGTTAAGCTAAAAGTTCCAAAGGCTGTCTATTTGTCATATGAAGAGGCGATAAAAAAAGTCGCCGGAAAAATAGGGGATGACTTTTCCCCAAGCCAGGAAAAAAAACTTTGCGACATGCACAAGGGAGATATTGTTTTTACACATTCCTGGCCTGCAAACCTAAAGCCTTTTTACATAATGCCGAAAGATGCTGATGCAAGTTCAAAAATTAGCGAAGGGTTTGATGCTCTTTATCTTGGTTCAGAGGTTTCCTCGGGAGGGCAAAGAATTCACATTCCCGAACTTCTGGAAAAAATGCTGAAATCCAAGGGATTAAACCCGAAGGACTTCAAGAGCTACATTGACAGTTTCAGGTACGGTGCACCTCCGCACGGCGGCTGGTCAATAGGCCTGGAGAGATTCACGCAAAATCTCCTTGGAGTGGAAAACATAAGAGAAGTTGTTTTGTTCCCAAGAGATAGGGATAGGTTGGGGCCATAACTCATTGAATAATCTTATAAATATCGGCTTCTTTTGAGAATCATGCCAGAAGATTTCCTTTTCCACAGCGTTTCCGAAAGCGAAAAAGAGCAGATAAGGAAGCAGGCGAAGGCAATAATGGACTCCTTCGCCAAGAAGCTGGAAAAAGTCAAGGAGAAAATTCCAGAGCCTTTAATTGAACTTGAGGAATTTGAGCGCGAGGAGAAAAAAAGTAATGAAGATAAGGTATTAGGTTTAATTAAACTCCAAAAGAAATTGGATAAGGGAAAGCCTTTAAATGAAGAAGATAAAAATAAGGATTTCAGGAAAAGATTCTTTGAAAATGCTCCAAATAAAAATAAGGACTTCATTCTTGCGGAGAAGAAGAAATGGTGAAGATAAGAACTTACGAACCGGAAGATTATGCACAGGTAAAAGAACTTTTGATTATGTGTGGTTTGTTTGATGAGAATTTTGACACTGAAGGGAAATTTAACATAAAAAAACCAAAAGGTTCAATTATTGTTGCAGAAGATAATTCTAAAATTGTTGGTTTTATTTTGTTTACGTTTGACGGTTGGGACTCTTCTATTTTTAGATTGTCCGTTCATACCAATTATAGAAAAAAAGGGTTAGGGGTAAGATTACTTGAAGAAGCTGAAAAGAGATTGAAGAAATTTGGGGCAAATATAATTCAGTTAGGAACCAAATCTGATGAATCTAAATTAAGAGAATTTTATAAAAAAAATGGATATGGAGGTAATCTTGGACCCTTTATCTGGATGGAGAAAAAGTTAAAATGAAATACATAATTGCTTCAGGTCCTGTAATAATTGAAAACGGCAAATTGATGGTGAACAAAGATGACAAAGATGATTTTTATAAACTTCCTGGTGGAACCATCGAGGAAGGAATAGAGGATTTGGAAGAAGCTTGCCATAGGGAAGTTTTTGAAGAAAACAATGCCAAGATCAAGATTATCAGGCCTTTGCATCCCATGATTTTATGGAAAAATCCTCAGACAGGAGAAAAAATGGTTATCTTGCTTATACATTATCTGGCCAATTTGTTGAACAAGGAAGAGGTCAAACCCATGCCGCCAATAAAAGAAGTTGTTTGGTTGAATATAAAAGAGATTAAATTGGGAAAATATCATGTTGCTCCAAACATTAAATTTCTTATTGATAAAGGAGACATAAAATGACTTCTACTTTGCAAAACCTGCAAAAATATCTTGCGGAGATTGAGAAAAACGACAAAAAAGGAAACAGGATAAACGCTTTTTTGCAGTTGAACCCAAACGCAATTGCAGAAGCCAAGGAAATTGACTTAAAAAGGAACAGGGGAAAGCTTGCTGGAAAGATAATTGCGGTGAAATCAAACATAAATGTTCTTGGCTTGAATGTTTCATGCGCTTCAAAAACCTTGGAAAACTACAAGGGAACTTACGATGCGGATGTCATAAAAAAAATCAAGCAAGAGGACGGTTTGATAATCGGCATGGCAAACATGGATGAATTTGCCTCTGGCTCTTCTGGCGAGACATCTGCCTTCGGCCCGACGAGAAATCC
>CAYXIC010000020.1:8707-11184 GCA_964465625.1 Candidatus Woesearchaeota archaeon | reverse complement strand
AATAAATCATTCTTTTGTCGAGCATTTTTGAGTAGAGGTCGTTGCCTATGTCATAATGCCCTTCACCAACCTGAAAAGCCCTTGCCGGTGATTGCAGGTTCATAAGCCTTGATTTTATCGCTAAAAAAACCAGTCCGGGATTTATCTTCTGTCTTATTTTTGATGACAAAATCCTGTAAAAAACCCCGTCAATGCTTTTGCAGTCCCACCAGCCATCCATGTAGCTTTCTCCAAGGGCAAGCGAGCCTCCTGCCAATACTCTTTTGAAAAACTTAGGATTATGGACTTGGATGTCCCAGGGATTTTTTCCGTTTACCCTTATTCCCGCATCTGCAAATATTTTTCTAACTAACTTTTCGCTGTTTTGCATTTTAATAAAACTTTTTTTCATTATTTAAACATTTTTAAGGATGTTTATGAGTTGGATAAAAACAGATAGACTTTTAAACCTCTATTTTTTTAGTTATTTATGAGTGACAACAAAACTTATGGAAATGTCAGGCCTTTTAACACTGTTTTAGAAGGCAATAGGAATTGGGGAGGCACCTCTAGAGATCTCTATAAAATGGTAAGGCTGGACATTCCGGGAGGAATGGATGTAGTCGCTTCGGATTGCATAGTGTACCATCTTTACGGGTTTGCCGATGCTCCTAATTTTAAGACGATAAGAAAAAGAAACGGGGCTTCCAAAAAAAGAGGAGGAATCACAATTCCTGACTCTGATGAAATTTTTGATATTAAATCTTCTCTGAGAAACATGGAAGGGCTTGTTCTCGACAAAAAAGATAGGAACATACTCTATGGAAGGGTTGAAAATCCCGTATCTTTCATGATGGACGACGGAAGAGTTTTCATGCTGACAAGTACCCTGAGGGATGAAGATTATGTTAAAGGACTTGAGAGAGGATTGGTTATTGACGGGGGAACCATGTTCTCGCTTCCGGAATACCAGGAGATGTATAAAACCGCCGTAATGAGAATGCGCAAGGCGGGAAGGGAAAGGGGGGTTCTTGCAAAAATAGCGTAAAATGAACATGATTTCAGAAAACCAAAAAACAGAAAGCGAAAGCCCGTTAGTTGTAAAACTCAAGAAATTAGGAGGGTTTGTTTCAAAGGGAATGATAAATCCGTCTTGTGCGGAATTATTGTCCAAATCTAGCGATGTCGAGATTATTTCCTGTCCAGATGTTAACGGGAGAAGCGGGAACATATTTTTCATAAAAGGATATGTTGAAGCATTGGAAAGGGTCAAGATCCTGCGCGACGGGGTAACAAGGCTTTGCGATGGAAATTCTATTGGAATGGATTTCAGTCAAATTAAGAGTAGGATGGGCGTCAAGGATTATGAAGCAGCCGCAGGAATCGGATACGCGTTGAAAACATTAAGGATTAGCGAATTTAACCCTTGGTTCACAAAAGGCATAGGTCCGTTATACGCCGCAAATAACAGCAGGGCCTATGACAGGCTTAGCTCGGGAACTATATTTCCGGCACCTTATCGTAAAGATAAGAAAGAATAAAAAGAAACCTTTTTCAACTCAGAAAAACAAAATGTTCTATGAAAAAATTCAGCAACTCTGTCTTAATCACGGGAATCATTGTTTTTGGAATAGTTTTTCTGGCATTGATAGGCGTTCTTTCGGACTTCTCCTACCAGGGAAGAACCGTGACTTCAAACGGCTACGCCGCAATAAAGGTTCTTCCAGACAAGGTTTCCATTTACTTCAACATACAAACCTACGGAAACACAAGTTCGGAGGCAAACGAAAAAAATTCGGAGATTTTTGGAAGGATGAAAAATCTTCTTGAAATCCAGGGCTTTGACAAAAGCGACATACAGACACAGGGATTGAGCATTTATCCCGAGTACGATTATTCAAACGGCAACAGCAAAATAACAAGGTATGCTGCGTCGCATTCAATAAAGATAGAAATGCCTGTAGAGGATTCGGAAAAAGTGGGCAAGGTCATAGACTCCGGAGTAAATGCAGGGGCGGGAATAAGCTACATAAATTTTGAATTGAGTCAGGAGTTGCAGAATTCATACAAGGCAGATGCCATAAAGCAGGCGACGCAGGACGCAAAAACAAAGGCAGAAGCGCTTGCCGACGGCTCCGGGAACAAACTTGGGAATTTGGTCTCGATTTCTACAAGCGACTTTGTTTACCAGCCATGGACGATTTTCTCATCGTCAACAGGAAAAGACGCCGCAGAGGCAAAAATCGCGACTGCGGGAATAACGCCGGGAGAGCAGGAAGTCTCCGCAAGCGTCACCGCGGTTTTCAGGCTGAGGTAATTTATAATTCTCCACAACAATAATTTTTATAAGGAAAATTTTCCAAAAGGATTTATGGTGGATTACCAGCTTCCCCTTGATCTTTTTGGAGAATTCATAGTTGTTGACGACCATCCGGAAATAGAGGTAAAGAGGCAAAGGCCCAATTGCCCTTTTTACGGGTTTCAGCTAACAAAGGGCA
>CAYXIC010000020.1:0-8697 GCA_964465625.1 Candidatus Woesearchaeota archaeon | reverse complement strand
AGAGCAGGAAGTCTCCGCGAGCGTCACCGCGGTTTTCAGGCTGAGATAATTTATAATTCTCCACAACAATGCTTAAAAGGGCTCGGTTTTCTAAAGAATAATGGCCAATATAGAAATTCCAACGTACAAAACCATTGTTCCAAACGAGGTTTTCGGGAGAAAGGGAAGAGATTTGCGTCACTCTCTTTTTGGGATAGTTCCTTCGACACAGATACTTCTTCTTGAAAGATACACTTTTCCGTCTCAAAAAGAAGTTATTGATTCCATAACCAAAAAGGCAGGGGAAATTGATTTTGATTCTTTTGACAGGAAAGAGGTTGCGGCCAAGAAAAAAGGCATAGCCCGTTATTTGGCGCTCCTTTCAGATGCCGAAATCGAGAGTATTGCTAAAGGTGATGGGGAATTTTTAGGACATTTGATAAGACATTATCCTGGAATCAATTTAGAAAGTGGCAGGGGTTATGTCGAAGTTACCAATGGAAATATTCCAAATGATTTCTTGGATAGCATAAAAAAAGACTACGAAGATAATGACAAAGAGATATATGAAAAGGCTTTAAGAGATATTAATGAGAATAATTGGCGGATAAGGGTCAGACTCTTAAAAGAATGTGTGCTACCAAAAGGCCACGAATTGGAGTATCTTCTTTCAATGGGCGTAAGAGACTCAGATGTATTCTCGGTTAAAGGAGATTTTGGCGGATATGAGGATATCTCTTCGCAGATAAGAATGCTTTATAACACCTTAAGAGACTCGGACGTGGTTAGTAAGATAAAGGATAATTCAGAGAATCTCTTGGGTGAAATTGCGGCCAGCGCCATTGTGCATACTGCAGGGTGTATTGAAAGGCAAAAAATAGTTGATAATATTTTTAGTACGAATTTTAGAGGAAGATGTGTTTCTGTTTTTGATGATTTTGCGAAAGATGCGGGGCATGTTGACAAAAAGCACATGAATTGATTCTTCAGTTTAAGACAACAATTTTTATAAGGAAAATTTTCCAATTGCATCTATGGCAGATTATAATTTTCCCTTAGACAATCTTCCTCTTTTTGGAGAATTCATAGTTGTTGATAACCCTCCCGAAGTTCAAGTAATAGAGCAAAGGCCCAATTGCCCTTTCTATGGGTTTAGATTTGAAAGAGGTGTTGTTTTGGACACAGGAGGAAACGAATGCGTATGGGAAGGAAAAGGATGCTCCTGCACAATGGAAAAATACTTGTTGGAACCTAATTGGGATGAGTGTTCCTGGAGCAAAAACAAAAAAGCATTGAAAAAAATTGGCAAATATGCATCCAACACACAAATTTTCCCTAATGAATTCGGGCCAAGAAACGGCGAGGAATACCAAGGGGTAATGGTTTCGGAATGGATAGAGTACATAAAGGCCCTGCATGAATTTGCGGTGAGGCACTAAAGCAAAGCCTTAAAATGCCGCCAATTCTCAGAGTTTTCCATGGCAAAGATAATTGAATTTGAAAGAGCTAGAAAAAGCATTTTGGAGGCAAGAGCCAAAAAAGAAGGGATAATATCCGGGGCTCCAGACCATATTTATCAGCACGAAGACCTTGAAAGGCATTGGCAAGAGGGAAGAGTCCACATAGTCGGCTGCCTTGCCGGAAAGGCGCCAGCTTATGCAGAACTCATGCAAAAAAATCACAGGTATAGCGATATAGTCATAGAAGAGCAGGGATTGAAGTTTGGAAAGGGCGGAAAAGTTATTCTTTTGGATGAAAGCCATGTGTCTCTTTATGGCAGAATGCCCGAGGGTAACAGGGTTGCGTAGAAGGATTTAATCAAAAGGAACTTCTATAACCATTATTTGTGATTTTTCTCTAACTATCACCTCAAAACTTTCAGCTTCGGAAATTTCAAGCGCATCCCTTTTTTCCAGGTTTTCACCTTCCACAGTTGCGCTTCCTTCAATGATAAGGACAAATACTCCGTTTCCTTTTTTTAAATTGTATTTTATTTTTTTGCCTTTGCCAAAAATACCCATTGAAATTCTTGCTTCCTGATTAATATAAAGTGTTTTGGAATTTTTATTTCCACTGACTACTTCTGTAAACTGGTTTTTGTCGAAATCAAACTTTTTCTGGCCATATCTTGGCTTTAATCCATTTTTGTTCGGCAAAATCCATATCTGAAAAAGTTTTACTTGTTCTTCGTTTGAATGGTTATATTCCGAATGAATTATCCCTCTTCCGGCAGACATGACCTGAACTTCTCCCGGCCCTATTACACCTATTGAGCCCGTGTTGTCCTTGTGTTCAAGGGCTCCTTCAGTCACAATTGTTATGATTTCCATGTCTTTATGGGGATGCATGCCGAATCCTTTTCCCGGCTCTATGACATCGTCGTTAAGAACGAGAAGTTTTCCGAAACCCGTTCTCTTTGGATTGTAATAGCCGTTAAAGCTGAAGCTGAATCTCGACGACAGCCAGCCAAGCTCGCTTTTTCCCCTTTCTGTTGATTTGTGCAGTTCTTTTTTCATGAATTCCTTGAAATGTGCGTTTGTTTTAAAGGTTTTGAAACAAAGGTAAGGTAAAATCACACAAATTCTTAATAATGCTTTTTTTCTTTTTGCTGAATGAAGAGGATTATTCCTTACATCACGGCTGCTTCGGTTTTGGCTGGATGTGTAACAGCACCTTCACTTCCCAAAGAAGAAAAGTATGAAAGGATGCCCATTCCTAGTGTGGAAATGTATATCGGAAATGACTATCTGGAAACAAATATTGAAAACACCATTGCTAGGGCTGATTTTTATGACACAAATGGCGACGGAAAGGAAGACATGGTTGTTTATTACAGGTCTTGCAGGGGAGTTGACGAAAAAAATCCCGTGGCTGCGTTTGATCTTGACAAAAGGGTTTTGTACGAGGGCTATTCGGAAAGCAGCGGGCTCGCAAAAGCCACCAAATTGCCAATTTCCCCTAGTGGCGAAGCCAAGGATGTGGAGATAAAAATACCCGGTTGTCCTGGCGTGTTTAGGGTGTAGGGGAAAGGTTTTTTAGTAATCTGGTTTTAATCGTTTAATGGCAGATATATTCTCAAAAAAGAAGCGAAGTCAAATCATGTCTAAAATAAGGTCTTCCAAAACAAAATCCGAATTAAAAATTAAGGGCCTTATGAATATCTTAGGATTTACCTATCAGCCAAAAAACATTTACGGAAAGCCAGATTTTGCAAATCGAAAGGATAAAATTGCCGTATTTGTTGACGGGTGCTTTTGGCACGGCTGTCCGAAGCATTACGTAGCTCCAAAGTCAAATCGAAAATTTTGGAGGGACAAAATAAATAAAAACGTCAAACGCGATATAAAGACGGTCAAAAAGCTGAAAAAAGATGGGTGGAGAGTCATCAGAGTTTGGGAACATAGCATAAGGTTTAATAAATAAATATTCTTTATGAAATAATGAACGTTATAGACTTGTTCTGCGGTGCAGGTGGGTTAAGCGAAGGATTTCGGCAGGCAGGTTTTAATGTTGTTCTCGGAATAGACAATGACGAATCGGCGCTTAGGACGTACAAATTGAATCATCCTGAAAGTGAGACTCTTTCCAAGGATATTTCAAAAATTTCAAAGAAGGATATAATTAAAAAAATCGGAAACAAAAAAATAGATTTGGTTATTGGCGGACCACCTTGCCAGGGTTTTTCAATGGCAGGAAGAAGAAATCCAAATGACCCTAGAAATTTTCTCATAAAAAAATTTTTGAGGGTTGTAAATATGGTTAGGCCAGAAGTATTTGTCATAGAAAATGTTCAAGGGTTAAAATCGATGAAGGATGAAAAAGGAAAACCTGTGATTGATATGATTAAAAAGAAAACAAAACGGATGAGATATTATATTCAGATTCATTTGCTTAATGCGGAGAACTTTGGTGTTCCGCAAAAAAGAAAGAGAATTTTTATAATTGGAAGTAAAAGAAAGAGACATTTGAATATTGAAAAAACCGAGAAGAAATTCTTAAAAGAGGTTTTATTGGAAAAAGAACAAGTGCCTATAAAATATTTTTACTCTCAAAGATTAATTAATGGATTTAAAAGGAGGGAAATGATGAATAAAAAATTGGGGCGAGGTTTTGGATGGAGATTTTTAAGTGCGAATGATACTTCTTACACAATTTCTGCAAGATATTATAAAGATGGGGCAGAGGCTTTGATAAAATATTCTGAAGATGAAATAAGAAAATTAACCGTACGGGAAATTGCACTAATCCAATCTTTTCCAAAAACATATAAGTTTGATGCGGGGGTAATAAAAACATACAAACAAATAGGAAATGCCGTGCCACCAAAATTAAGTTTTGCGGTAGCAAAATCAATAAAAAATGTATTAGGAATTATAAAAAGATAAAATGGGTTATGATTGGAGAGATATAGGTGAATTGTATTTTGATTCTGACTCTAGTCTTTTAAAGAGGATCGGCAGAGAGTCTATTTCTAATCCAATAGTTGCAATAGTCGAATTGATAAAAAATTCATATGACGCCGATTCAACAAAGGTAACAATTAATTTTGAGAATATAAAACATAGTAGTGGAAAAATAATGGTTGTGGATAATGGAGATGGTATGACCTCTGAGGAAATTACAAAAAAATGGATGATTTTGGCTGTACCGGATAAAGAAAAAAACCCATTTACTAAGAAAAGAAGGATAAAGATTGGAGAAAAGGGGATAGGAAGAATTGGGTTAGAAGGTCTCAGTAAAAAATTAATAGTCATTTCAAAACCAAAGGGGAAAGAGGAAGCATTTAAAATAGAAATTGATTGGGAAAAATATATTCCGGGCATACTTCTCGATAAAGTAGGAAACAAATTTCAGAGGTCAAAAAAAGATAAAAAAGATAGCGGTTTTGAGATAATTTTAGAAGGTCTTTTAGATAAATGGGATGAAGAAAAAATAAACCAAGTTAAAGAACAAGTGTCCCTTATCACCCCTATTGGAATCGATTTCTCTTTTAATGTGGGAGTTTCTTGTCCCGACTATCCTCATCTTAGTGAAGATATTGAAAGTAAAATTTTGAAGAAAAATATTTTTCATTTTAAAGCTGAACTTGATAAAAAGGGAAATGCGAATTATTGGATGAAGCATCGTGGAGGAAATACCTATAAACTTCCAGAAAAGAATCAAAGATATCTTTGCGGACCAATTTATTTTGAATTTTTCTTTTTTTATAGAGTTTCTCAAAAATATCCTGAAGAGGACATAGACATACAAAAAATAACTGAAACTCTTGACAAATATGGTGGAGTCAAACTTTATAGGGACAATTTCATCGTGAAGTTACAAAGAAGAGATTGGTTAAATTTAGATCAGTGGAGGGTTCAGGATTCAAAAATACCTGGGTCAGACCAGATTTTCGGATTTGTAAAAATATCAAAAATGGATAATCCAGAGATAAGTGATACAACAAATAGGGAAAATTTAGTGGAAAATACGGGATATAAGGACATGATTTCTTTCTTACGAAAGGCTCTTGATGTGTTCAAGACGTTCAGAAAGAGTGTAGACGGCAAAACAAAAGAGAAATCAAAGATAGAGGAAGAAGTAAAGAAAGATGTTAAAAAATTCTCTAAAAAATTGAAAAAAGAGAGAGTTAATGAACCATTTTTAAACTTCAGCAGAGAGTATCCTTTAAGTTTCTATAAGGATTTGGAGGATGAAATAAACAATTGCATAGAAAGGGGACTTCCAAATGCTACTCTTCTTCTTTGCAGAAAAGTTATTGAGAATCTACTTTATAATATTCTTGAAGAAAAATATCGAAAAAAAAGAGAAATATGGTGGGATAACATAAAGAAGCGTCCGCATATGTTTTCTACCTTATTAGAAAATTTAGTGGAAAATAAGGAAGATTTTGAAGATGATGAAAAAGAAGTAGTTGTTAAGTTTAATATGTTAATCAAGCCATTCATAAAAAAGGCCAATGATGCTGCCCACAAAATTATGGAATATTTAGAGTATACGAGTGAACTTAAGAAATTTAAAATCCCCGAAAATGTTCAGCTTTTATTACTTCTTTACAAAAAGATAAAAAAATAGAATAACTTTAACCTTAGTACAACAAACTCCAAACTCACCTCTGGCAGAGTTTTCCGTAAAGGGGCTGGTTAATATCAAAAAATATTTTTTATAGTAAGGTATGTACAATATGTCTTATATGAATTAACCCTCTAACCACCGTTACACTACACCCAAGTCCTTCAGCTTCTTCTGGACATGGTTAAAGAGCGTCGAGGAGATCAGCGGCTGGTGCGTGCTTTTGTATGTCTGGCCGTCGAACTTCACATTTCCCAAATATGTCTGGTTTCGCAGGACTTTTTTTAATCCGTTTACGCTGAGATTGTGCTTTTTGGCCAATTGCGTAAGACTTGTTTCTGTGTTGAGAAACTCCTGGAAAATCTCCTGCACGAGATATGAATCGTCTTTTGGAACGAGCTTTTTGTCCTCTATTTTGTAGCCTAGCGGAGCTCTCGTCACAAGGCCGCCGTCTCTGGCCTTTTTTTCCATCGAGAATTTTGTCCTTTCTCCTGTAACGTTTCTCTCAAACTCTGCAAATGCCGAAATGACATGGAACATGAGTTTACCGCTGGCGCTCGTTGTCTCTATTTTGTCCTGCAGAGACACGAAGTCAACGTTCCACTTTTTCAGCTTTTCGATTGTCTCTACCAAATCCCTTAAACTTCTGGAGAGCCTGTCAAGCTTGTAGACAAAAATCGCGTTGAATTTTCCTTCCTGCGCATTTGCAAGCATCTTTGTCATTGCAGGCCTTCCCTTTATGTCCTTTGCAGATTTTCCCTCGTCCTTGTACATCTCAAAAATCTCGTAGCCGAGGGCTTTTGAATAATTTGTCAGCGCTTCTTCCTGGGCGGACAATGATATTCCTTGTTTTGCCTGGTCCTCTGTGCTGACACGAACATAAATCGCAGCAAGGGGCTTGTTTTGGTTTTTCTCAGTCATTTTATTTTAATGGGATGAATTTTTTATGCGAGAGAAGCTCTCCCGAAGACATGTGATAAAGACTGTTTGCAAGGGAATCTGCAAGATAGACGACTCTTGGACAAAGAGGGCTTTTTTTAATCATCCTGTTTCCGTGGTTTCTCTTTTTTCTAAAATTGCCCACAACAACCTCTATTCCGGAAAATCTTTCCCTAAGATAGTCTTTTTGGTGCCTGTTTATCACGCCGTCAAGATAAATGTTTATTTTCCTTAGTCCGGGATGCATGAAAGGCTCGACAAGATAAGGGGCTGTTTCAACCAGGGTTTGCGAAGAGTGCCTGTGCTTGTATTCCTCCCCTATCAAAATTGCAAACCTGTAATCATAAGGCCCTTCCGCGCTGTCGAGAAAATCAGTGTTCTGCCTTCTGTTTATGTGGCTTTTCACAATGCTGTCTTCACGGTCTGAAGAAACAACCGCGACAACTATCTCTCCCTTTTTGTCCCTGCTTGCATGGTTTGATTCGTCAAGGCCAAAATACAGTGTTTCTGCTTCAGTGGGCCTCAAAACTTTAGGCATTTTAATCCATCTCCCTGAATGCTGGGTGAACCCCCTGAATTATTCTTACATGAATTTTGTTGTAAGGCACATCTGGCCTGTGTCTTCCATAGTACCAAGCAGCTCTTGTTAATTGTTTTCTGGCCAACCCATTGCGGCTGTCTCCGTTATTTTTCATACTCTTGCACTCAATAAGATAAACATCTCCTTCTGAAGATTTAAGGGTCACGTCAACTTCTGCGATAAGAACTCCTTCATGGATTAGGGGGTCTTCTATTATTGTTTCTACAATGTCTTTGAATCCAAATTTTTCAGGATGGGCTGATATAAATTCCAAAGCTTTCCTATGGAGCTTGTCACCCTCGTTTTCATCCATTTTCCTCTTTTATCGTGAACTTAGGCTATTAAAGTTAAGGTTCACGTGCTTCAAGGGTGCCCTAAGTTAATAAACATTTCGGCTTTTTTAGGGGTTTAAAGGGGAAAAATTAGTTTTCAGGGGGGATTTTTGCCAGGCATTTCTCAAGTTTGTTGCATTCCAGCTGAAACCTTCTTAACTCCTTTTTTTCAACATAAGGCTGCCCTATAAGGGCACCTATCTGCTGTCTAAGTTTTAAAAGTTCATCTGTTGAAGCCAGCCTGTAATTTTTTGCAGCCTCAAGATGAATACGGTCTTTTTTTCCTTCCAGAACCCTTATGCCTGTAAAAAAATAATTGTTAGGATGCGTTTCCACCCTAAGTATTTCTGCACCATTTGGTCTAACAATATATCTTCCCCTTGTTGCATTCGTTATTGCATTAAACAATGTTGCCATGCATTACCCGTTGTTTTCGGGTTTTTAAAAATTATTGAAATTGATTTTCGTGCACTTAGCAAACCTAAGTTAACGGGTTATTTTTAAGAAGATCGGCTTGTTTTGGCATCCACAAATTAACTATAATAATTCCAACTACTGCAATAAAAGAAGTCATCATTGCTATGTAAAGAACTTGAAATGACCCGGAAATAGGGAACCTCAGAAAGGCAATTATGTGGGAAGTATAGCTTGTTATCACATCTTTCCAGACCAGCGCTATCAAAAAAGCGAACGCCGCAATCATTGCTGTTCCCACTTGCTTCTTCGTCTCGTCCTGAAGGGCCTTCACGGCCTTGAACGAAACATCGACGGCAAATCTTGTCCTTTCCTTTTGCT
>CAYXIC010000019.1:8431-11435 GCA_964465625.1 Candidatus Woesearchaeota archaeon | reverse complement strand
TATGACATAGGCAACGACCTCTACTCAAAAATGCTCGACAAAAGAATGATTTATTCTTGCGCATACTGGAAAGGCGCAAAAAACCTTGACAAGGCCCAGGAAAAAAAGTTGGACATGGTGTGTAGGAAACTTCACCTGAAGCCGGGGATGAAAGTTTTGGACATAGGCTGCGGGTGGGGCGGATTTGCAAAATATGCCTCTGAAAAATACAGGGTCAAAGTCACGGGAATAACTGTCTCAAAAGAGCAGGCAAAAATTGCAGCGAAAATATGCGATAAAAATAAAGTCAGGATAAAAGTCATGGACTATCGCGGCCTGAATGAAAAATTTGATAGAATAGTTTCAATCGGAATGTTTGAGCATGTCGGTCCAAAAAACTACGGGACCTACTTCAAGAAAGTTAATCAATGTCTTGATGGCAGAGGGCTTTTTTTATTGCATACGATAGGCCAGAATTTTTCTAAAACCAATACAGATCCCTGGACAAACAAGTATATCTTTCCAAACGGCATTCTTCCATCATTAAAACAGATATCTGAATCAACAGAAGATGTTTTAGTTGCCGAAGATGTTCACAATTTTGGGCCATATTACTACAAAACATTAATTGAATGGGAGAAAAACTTCCGAAAAAGTTGGCCTGTTCTGGAAAAAAAATATTCAAACAGATTCAAAAGGATGTGGGAGTATTATCTTCTTAGTTCTGCAGGAGCCTTTAAATCAAGGTCCATCCAGCTTTGGCAAATTGTTTTTAGCAAAGGCGATTTAAAAGAAACATATAATTCCATAAGGTGAATTACCTGAAGGACTTTTGCCTCTTACGTCTCGCTTTGCTGTCCCCTGGCTTGTACATCTCCTTTCTCCTCACATCGGCGACAAGAAGCTGCCTGTCGTATGCCAGGAAGGCGGCCGTTAGTTCCTTTGATTTTGAGAATTCACTTATCGCCCTTGCCAATGCAAGCCTTGAGGCCTCTATCTGCCCGTTTCTTCCGCCGCCGGCGACAGTTATGACGACGTCAAAATTCGGCTTTCCTACCGTGCCTTCAAAGATCCTTATCGGCTCCTCTATTTTCAGCCTGTCAAAGAGATGAAGGGTTTTATGGTTTCTTTTGTTGATGCTTACTTTTCCGCTTCCTTCGCTTATAACGGCCTTTGCAATGGCCCTTTTTCTCTTTCCGCTCGTCGTCAATTTCATTTTTTCGAGACCTCGCTTACGCTTATGTACTTTCTTTTAGTTCCAGAATCAATTCTTGCCATTTTTGACGATTCAAACTCCTTCGGAATTCCCACATGGCATGTTATTCTTTCAAGCGCCTCTCTTCCGCGCCCTGTCCTGTAATTGGGAAGCATCCCTCTTATTGTCCTTTTGACTATCATCTCGCTCAGCCTTGAATGCTTCGGCCCCTTTTGCGCTGTTCCCACACGCCCTCTTTTCGCCTCAAAATTTTCAACTATGTCCATCCTGTTTCCGGTTATGATGATTTTTTCGCAATTCAGCACTATGACTTCATCTCCTTCCAATGCCCTTTTTGCAACGTTGCTCGCGAGCCTTCCCAACACCGCCCCTGAAGCGTCAATTATTATTTTCATTTTTTCTATCTTAAAATCCTCAGGTTTTTTGCCTGGGGATTTTTTTTAATTTCATCCTTTATGTATGAGAATTCGGTTTTTGATTTTAACAGCTTTTCTTCGGCCATTTTTGAGAACCTTAGCGCAACAAGCCTTATTTTCTTGCTTATCTCTCCCTGTGATAGAACCTTTCCCGGAACCACTATGTTTTCGCCATCTTTTGACATTTCATTTATTTCGCTGAGATTGAAGATTATTGATTTTCTTTTTGGCGAGGAAATAATGTCGGATACCTGATTCCAGTTCTCAAGCTTTTTTGAGTCCCTTATGACTTCCACTAATTCAGCGCTCGTTTTTCTTTTCGCCTTTCTTTCTATTCTCGACTTTGATTTCATTTTGTATTCAAAATAACAGAAACATTGTTTCTGCTAACGCGCTTGACTCGCAGATTGAAGTTTCTATGTTTTTGGGTTTATAAATATAATCGATAAAGATTAGGCTTAAATATAATGTTTTTTTAGAATTACAATGGTTGGAATTTGGATTTATGCGATGGCGAGCGTGATTATCGTGAGTCTCATCTCCCTTATAGGCGCGATTACGCTTTCAATAAAAAGGGAAAGGCTGAAAAAAGGGCTTATTTATTTGGTGAGCATTGCCGCGGGAACGCTTTTCGGAGGCGCTTTGCTGCATCTTCTTCCGGAGATAGTCGAAGAATACGGTTTTGATCTCGGCGTTTCGTCCTTTATCTTATTGGGAATAGTCCTGTTTTTTGTCCTGGAAAAAATAATCCACTGGCACCACCATCACACTGTCTCAAGCGAGGAGAGCGTGCATCCGTTTTCAATAATGATCCTCGTCGGAGACGCGCTGCACAATTTTCTCGACGGGCTTATAATAGGGGCGACATACCTCATCAGCATACCTGCGGGAATAGCAACCACAATCGCCGTTGCGCTGCATGAAATACCCCAGGAAATAAGCGACTTCGGCGTTTTGCTTCACGGCGGATTTTCTGTTCCAAGGGCGTTGCTGCTTAATTTCGGTTCTGCCCTGTTTGCGGTTGTTGGGGCGGTAATTGCGCTAACCCTGAACAGCTACGTGAAAGGAATAGGATTTTTCATCACGGCCATAGCTATAGGGGCGTTCATTTACATTGCCGGAAGCGATCTAATTCCGGAGTTGCACAAGCACCCTGAAACTAAGGCGTCTGTTCTGCAGCTGATTGCGTTTGTATTAGGGATTTTGATAATGGCCGCGCTATTGCTTTTGGAATAGAAATGAATTTATGCGGAATTAAAATCACAGATTTTAATAACGACACTTTTCGCTTTGCGAAAAGTGCGGGAGAAAGGATTCGAACCTTCGTAGGCACTAAGCCACGAGAGCCTTAATCTCGCCCATTTGACCGCTCTGGCACTCCCGCATGTTTTTA
>CAYXIC010000019.1:0-8331 GCA_964465625.1 Candidatus Woesearchaeota archaeon | reverse complement strand
TGCCCGAACGACTCGATTGTCACAACGAGCTCATCTTTTGGAACAACCTCTAATTTTTTACCTAATCTTTTCGCAACCCCCTGGCAAATGTCCAGGACGCTTTTCTTCATGTCATCAACCACAATTATCCTCTCTCCCTTTTCCCTTATTTCATTTTTTCCGCAAGCATGCTTTATCTCCTCCAAAACACTTTTGTCCATGGAAATCTCCGTGACATTCCTGTAAAATATGAATCCGGGGGAAAATTTAGAGTGCTCCTCGCCCTTTCCAAACTTTGTCGTGGCCTTTAATTCAATCTCCTGCCCCTTGTTCAAAAAAGTAATGGGCATTTCATCGTAAACAATGTCCGCTCCCTTTAGGCTTTTTGAGTAAATCATTCCCTCGCTGCTCACGCTTAGTTTTAAGGATGGAAGCTTTTTGGCGGAAATTTTCTCAGAATTCAAAGGGATAAGCCCAAGCCTGTGGGCAATCGTCTCGTCATAAAGCGGCGTATCATTCTTCGAGATTTCAACCTCGTCAATCGCCAAAATTGGAATCTGGTTTACATAGCGCCTTATCGAATTCGCTATCGGCTCACTCATCTCTGAAATGAAAGAAATCTGGCTGTCCTTTTTTTCAATGATTTTCATCTGGTTATACTCTCCTTCCCCTTCGGCCGCCCTTTTTCTTGGGTCCTCCTCTGGGAACTCTTGTGGTTTCAAGAATGTTAAGTATTTTAAAGCCTTCCCTTGAAAGGCTTTTTATTATCGCGTTTGTTCCCGGACCCGGAGCGGGATTTCCCGTCTTTGCCCTGATTCTCACATACAGCAGGCTTATTCCCATTTCCTTCATTGTCTCTGAAACCCTTTTTGCTATGAACATCGCTATTGTCGGGTTTGCCTTGAGCCTTGAGTGCTTCGTGACCATGCCTCCCGTAACCTTTGCAATGGTCTTTCCGGACATGTCTGTAACGTGCACTATAGTGTTGTTGAAAGAGGTGTATATGTTCACAACAGCCTCCACTTCTTTCTTCGGCCTTTCCGCGGCAGCCGCGGCAGGCTTTTCCACTACGCTTTTTGGAAAGGTCTCTGCAGTTTCATTCTGTTTAACCGCTTCCTGATCAGCTTGTTGCTGCTTCATTTTTTACCTCCATAACCTTTGGTTTATCCTCATTGCTGTCTCCGTTCATTTGCTTCACCGCCTTGGCTTTAAGCGAAATCCTGCCCTCCAACTCAACAGGGACGATGTACGAAGGGCTGTCTATCACGCTCCCATTGACAAGAACCTTTTTGTGTGTTATCAGCTGCCTCGCGCCCATTTGCGTCGTGGCAAGCTTTTTTGAGACCAAAACCGTCTGCAAGCGCCTGTTAAGATAGTCCTTTTTGTCCAATGAAAGCACGTCAGGAATGGACTTTACGTTAAAACCCACTTTTCTTAATTTTTCAAACAGTATTTCCTGCTCTTTTTTTGGCGCGGGAATCAGTTTTTTCGCCCTCTCCTTAACCTGCTTTATCTTTGATTCGGCCCTCCAGATTTCAATTTTGTTTTTCAATCCAAAGTCCTTTTTTATTTTTTCCTCCTCGACTATTCTTTCCTTGTCAAATGCCTTTTTTGGCCTGGAATATCCCTTGTGTTTTCTTTTCATTTTTCCCTTTCTCCCTTGAAATCCTTTACCTTTGTCTTTTTCTTTATTCCCACTCCCTTTGACTTGTTCTTCCTGAAATGTCCCTTTGTCCTTTGTCCCCTGACAGGAAGCTTTGCCGCGTGCCTGACTCCCTTGTAGCTTCTTATTTTTTTCAATCTCTTGATGTCAAAGTCCTTTCTCAGGTCTAGGTCTGTCCCTATCAAATGCCTGTTCTCACCTGTCTCAAAATCGTTTCTTCTGTTGAGAAGAAAAACAGGGATAGGAGGATTTTTCAGAAAAGCGGAAATTTTTTTAATTTCATCTTCCGTGAGCGAGCCTATCTTCCTCTCTTTCTTCAAGTCAAGGGACTTGCATACGGCGTTGGACAGGCTCCACGAAACGCCCTTTATCTTTGCCAGTCCCGGGTAAACGCCCTCGCGGCCCTCTATGTCTGTCGACAGAATCCTGACTATCCTTCCCTCGTCCCTTTCCAAAACTTCCACTTTTGATTTTTGCGTCATTTAAATTCTTCCCGATTGCGGCGTGAAAAGATGGTGCCTTTCCTCTCCAGTCAGCTCCTGAAAAATCCTTTTTTCCACTATTTTCTCCGGAAACGGCAGGCTTTGTATCCTTTTCTTTATGTCTTCAAAGGACTCAAAAGCCTTTTTATTTCTTTGCTCGAGTATTTCCTTCATGTATTTCTTTCCCAGTCCCGGAAGAAGCTCTATTTGGTGTATCCTCTTGTTTATCGATTCAGAGGTGTTGAAGAAATTCACAAACTCCTTTTCCCTGTCCTTGACGATTTTTTCTATGAACTTTTGAAGCTGCTCTTTTGCGGACTCCGTGATTTTTTCCTTTTTCATCCTTCCAAAAATGTAGTATATCTTGTCCCTTTTTCCGTCCCCTATGTACACCCTCTCACCCTGCTCGAGCGATATTCCCCTTCTAGGTATGAGCTCAAGAAGAACCAGCTTTGACTCCCCGATGGCCTGGGCGACAGGCATCATTTTTCCCTCCAAGGGATACCCATGCGGTAGGTAGTCTAGGACCATTGCGTATTCTTCCTTTTCCATCTTCCTTATCTGAACCTTTTAACAGAGTCGAGTACTTTCGCGGCCTCATCTTCGCTTAAGCTCACGCTTGTCAGCACCTTGTTTAATTCTTCCTGATTCTCGGGCATCACTTCCACAATTTTCACGATGTTTTCCTTCCTGAGCTTCATCATGCCCAATCCCAAAATCTCCTTTTTCAGGTCTTCGGCATCCTTTGGCTTTACCTTTGAAAAGTCCTTTATGAACTTGACCAATTCCTCGCCTTTCTCGCCCTCTTTCACGTACTTGCCTGCTTCCTGCATGCTTAACGCTTCGTTTCCCTTTATCATTTTATAATCACTGTTTTATTTTTTTTAAATGTATTGGCTCTATTATGTACTTTTTATCCCCTTTCTTTTCCCTTATCGCAATGAAGTATGCCCTTCCGATTTTCCCGTTGACTACGCCTGTTCTTCCCTGAATCCTTTTTGGAAAATTTGCGTCTATGGACACGTCCCTTACTACCGAGACCTTATCCCCCTTGTCAAACCTTTGGAAGTATCTTTCCATCTTTATTTTTCCCCTTTCCCTTGTTGATTTTTTCATGTTTTACTCAGAAAATCCCGATTTAAAAAGGTATCCAAGGAAAAGGCCTTGCACAGTTGCTTGAAACGCGCAAATCTTGAGGCAAAAAACTTTAAACGGGATTTTGCTAATCAGGAAATGAAAAATGTCATTGAACTTAACGACGTGTGGAAGATTTACAACGAAGGCGAGGAGAACCAGGTTGTTGCTTTGAAGGGAATAAGCCTTAAAATAAAAAAAGGGGATTTTGTGGCCATAATGGGGCCGAGCGGGAGCGGAAAAAGCACCGGAATGAATCTTATAGGCAGCTTGGACACGCCGAGCAAAGGGAATGTTTACCTCAACAAGCACAACATCATGCACCTCACCGAATCAGACCTGGCCCAGGCGAGAGGCAGAAAAATAGGATTTGTTTTTCAGCAATTCAACCTAATCCCCAATTTGACCGCAAAGGAAAACATAATGCTTCCGATGATTTTTCAAAATACCGAAGAGTGGAAAAGGCATGAACGCACCGGGGAACTGCTGAAAATGGTTGATCTTGAAGACAGGCAGGACCACTACCCCTCTGAATTGAGCGGCGGAGAGCAGCAGAGAGTAGCCATTGCGAGAGCATTGGCAAACGACCCTGAAATAATACTTGCCGATGAACCAACAGGAAACCTTGACACGAAAACAGGCACGAGGATAATAAACTTCCTGGTTGAGCTGAACAAAAAGGGAAAAACAGTCATAATAATAACGCATGAGTCAAAGATAGCGATGAAACACTCAAAAACGATTTATTGGATAAGGGACGGGCAAATAGACAGGGTCACGAAAAAAACAAAGAACAAGTGGAAAACAATAAAAAATGAAAAATGAAGGATTATTTTGTCCTTTCTGTAAAGAACGTTAAAAGAAGGGGGATAAGAAGCTGGCTGACTCTTCTCGGAATTTTGATAGGCGTTGCGGCGGTTATCTCCCTGATATCTCTTGGAAACAGCCTAAAGGATACTGTCAATTCGCAATTTAACATAGGCTCGACAGAAGTGATAAGTGTCGAAGCGGGAGGAGTTTCCGGATTTGGACCTCCGGGAAGCGGGGCCGCAAGGCCGCTGACAGGGAAAGACGCCGAAGAAATAGGAAAGCTCAGCACTGTTGAAGCCTCAATACCCAGAAACATAAGGACCGTGAAGGCGGAGTTCAACGACAAAGTGACTTTTAGCGTCGCGGCAACAATTCCCGATGATGAAAAAAAGGACTATGTCTATGAAATTCTGGACCTAAAAACATCTCATGGAAGCCTTATCATGGACGGCGACAGAAACGTAGTAATTTTGGGAAACAATTTTCTCAGCAAGGAAGAGAACGGCTTTGAAAAAAACATAAAGGCTGGCGACAGGATTCTTCTTAACGACAAAAGCTTCCGCGTTCAAGGAATACTAGAAAAAAAAGGAAGCTTCATCATAGACAACTCAATTCTTGTAAATGAAAAGGATTTGGAGGAACTTCTGGGATATGGCGACGAAGTTGACCTTATCGCAGTAAAGGTTGTAAGCCAGGATTTTATGAACAAAACCAAGGAAGACATAGAAAAATTGCTGAGAAAGACAAGGGACGTTAAGAAAGGCGAGGAAGATTTTCAGGTTTCAACGCCGCAGGCGACATTGGAGTCGGTAAATCAAATAATCCTAGGCATACAGATTTTCATAGTCCTTATAGCCTCAATCTCGATACTTGTCGGAGCCATAGGAATCGCAAATACAATGGCCACCTCTGTTCTTGAAAGAAGAAGAGAGATAGGGATAATGAAGGCAATTGGTGCGAGAAACGAGCATATCTTTTACCAGTTCTTTATTGAGGCCGGAATTCTTGGATTTGTCGGCGGATTGTTGGGAATTGCCCTGGGAATAGGCATAAGCTACCTTGGAACCAGCGCAATAAACGGGTTCCTTGGGAGTTCGACAAAGCCCAATTTCAACCTTGTCGTAATGTTTTTTGCCATGATGGGAAGTTTTGCAATAGGCTCTCTCTCAGGAACAATACCTGCAATGAATGCGGCGAAGGAAAATCCCGTGGAGGCCTTGAGAAAATGATAAGCAAGGAAATGGTAAGATACTCCTTGGAAAATTTGAAGAAGAGAAAGTCAAGAAGCGTTTTGACAATAGCCTCTATTTTTGTCGGAATAACGACAATATTCATTTTCGTCAGCTTCGGCTTCGGACTTTACAACTATGTGAACAGCTTTGTTTCCGAAACTTCTGCGGACAAGATAACAATACAGCCGAGGGGCATAGGCGCCCCTGGATTGGACGACACATTCGCCTTGACGGAGGAAGATTTGGAAGCGGTGGAAAAAACCTCTGGAGTTTATGAAGCCGAGGGGTTACATTTTAAAGTTGTCAAGGTTACGAAAGGAAGCGAATCAAAATTCATTTTTTTTAATACATTTGATCCGGATAAGTCTTTAATAGAGGAATTGGCAGGGGTGGAGATAAGCAAGGGAAGAAAGCTTCAAAACAGCGACAGGAACAAGGTGATTGCAGGATACAACTACAGGATTGACGACAAGATATTCTCAAAGGGGCTTGAGTTGAACGACAGGCTGGATGTTGACGAAAACGGCGTTACGGTGGTGGGATTTTACAATCCAATAGGCAACCCTCAGGACGATTCGAACATTTACGTCAACAACGCGTATTTTGAGGAAATTTTTCCCGAGAGTTCTGAAAAGTACAACATGATCATAGCAAGGGTGGATGTTTACAACCTCGACAAAACAATAGAAAACGTTGAAAAAAGCCTGAGGAAATCCCGAAACCTGGAAGAGGGAAAGGAGGATTTTTTTGTGGCGTCATTTGAAGACCTTCTCAAAACCTTCACGACGTCGTTGAATTTTGTCGTCGGTTTCATAATCCTCATAGCGCTTATTTCCGTAATAGTCTCTGCCATAAACACATCGAACACAATGATCACCTCTGTGTTGGAAAGGACGGGGGAAATAGGCGTTTTGAAGTCCATAGGCGCCAGAAATTCAGAGGTCTTCAATCTTTTTCTTTTTGAATCCGGGACCTTGGGATTTATTTCTGGAGTTTTGGGCGTTGCAGTGGGATTTTTATTCACAGAATTGGCGGGAAACATCCTCTCCGGATTTGGATGGAGCTTTCTTAAGCCATACTATTCAATAAACCTTTTTCTCGGCTGCATTCTTTTCGCTACGGTTACAGGGGCGATATCAGGGGTTTTTCCAGCAATAAACGCCTCAAAAATCAGCCCGGTGGAAGCATTAAGGTACGAATGAGTTATCTATTGTGGTGTGCGTGATGAAGCCCGTTCTTCCTGTTTTTATGCCTTCTGTAGAAAAACCAAAGAATGCCTATCGCAATCACACCGGCAACAACGTAGAAAGTCGGGGATTTTTTATTCTCAGCCTCCGCCTTGTTGTAAAACGGCTCCGGATCAAAGAAAACATTTTCTTCTATCGTTCTTCTTTCGTTTATAGAATCCGTGTAGGAAAGTGTAAGGTGTATGTTTCCCTCCTCGGCAAGCACTTCAAAGTCAGCCGTGGTGAAGTCGTTCGAATCCAAAGAACCGACAATGTTTGTCAAAGGCCCCCTCACGACAAGGTTGTCGCCAGACTCTATCATTATTGTCAGCGCCTCAACGTCGTTTCTCCCAGTGTTTAAAATTTCAAAGGTTATCTTTCCTGCCGAGGGATCGTAATTCTTCACAAAAACCTCGAAGTCAGTCCTGAAATCTTCCACAGTGATGTTGAAGCTTTTTATCACAGAGATGTCCTGGTTTCCCGAAGAGGAGTATCTGACTTCTATCTTGTTTTCCCCGTCAAGAGCATTGGAATCAAGCCTGACTTTGTATGGAACTCTTAAATAGGAAACATAGTCCTTGACAAATGTCCCGGAAGAAACAATTACCTTGGAACTTGCGTTTGGGTCAAATTTTATGGGGTAATTTTCAAGCAGCTCAAAATCCACTGTCCCGCATTCTGAATTTTCAACGCCCTTTAACTGGAAAACCAATGTAACATAGTCTCCCGGAACAGCGGGATACGGATCCTGATTTATCAGTTCAGGCGTAAGGGTACAATCCGCACCAACCAAGCCAATAAGGAAAACAGACACGAATGCCAGGAAAAAGGTCTTTTTCATCAAACCAAATGCAAAAGAGTTTTTTTAAACC
This sequence comes from Candidatus Woesearchaeota archaeon, assembly GCA_964465625.1. Taxonomy (GTDB): domain Archaea; phylum Nanobdellota; class Nanobdellia; order Pacearchaeales; family GW2011-AR1; genus CAZLQA01. Next base: position 933 of record CAYXIC010000019.1, on the reverse strand, counting down.
TTGTCCTCAGAAATCTTTATAAATAAACTTCAAGATTGTTTTCTATGATTATTCCGATAAGATGCTTCAGCTGCGGCAAGCCAATTGCACATTTGTGGGAGAAGTACAAGGAGAGGGTTGAGAAGGGAGAGCCGTCAAAAGAGGTTCTCGACGAACTCGGTTTGGATAGGTATTGCTGTCGCGCCATGTTTTTGGGACAGACAGACCTTGTCGAGCTTGTCGGAAAATTCAAGAAAAGCTGATCAACAGCACTCTTCCACCTCTGAATGCGCGCTGATTCTTATCCTGCCTTTGAATTTCCACCTGCTTTCGTGATCGCATTTCTCGCAGACCATCCTTATGAAGTCGTTTTTTATCACGATTTTTGGATGCCTGTAGGGCGTTAGGCACTTTTTGCAGAACAGTTTTCTTTTGTCGCCTAGCTTTATGTTGTGCGAGTTTGCAAGCTTGGTTATTTTTTTCACACCATCTGAGTTTCTGAATTTTATATGGTTGAAAAAATCATCAATTTCCCTTTTTGCCTGAGTTTTTGAAACGGTTTTTTTTGGCATTTTTGTTTAAAGGCAGATCCTGTTATAAAATCTTTCTAATTTTTTGCAGCAATAAGTATGGTGTTAAGTGTTTTATTCAAATGCCGCGATGTTGCATTGATTAAAAATCATCATAAAAAAATGAAGAAGACAGCTTGATGGCTTCGCTTCTGTTCGAAACTACCTCCACCAACACATGCTGCTTAACTTCTGTGTTCGGAATGGGAACAGGTGTTTCCAGCATATTATGGCCGTCTTCACGAGTTGAGGGTTGTATAGTTTTTTAAATCTTTGTTTTTTAGCTCTTAAAGCAGATAAGCAGGAGTAGCGAAGTGGTCAAACGCACCAGCCTCAAGAGCTGGTCCCTTAGTGGGTTCGGAGGTTCGAATCCTCTCTCCTGCAT
>CAYXIC010000018.1:0-11503 GCA_964465625.1 Candidatus Woesearchaeota archaeon | reverse complement strand
GGTTGAAGCGGATTAAAAGTATTTTTTATAATGTTAAAGGCCATGAAAAGGGTGTTGAATAATTTTATGAAAATTATTTAAATTAATTCTTTCTTAATTATTGATGGACAAAAGAGGCCAGGTTTTGATTGAAGTCGTCCTCTATACCCTTATTGCAATAGCGCTCATAGGCGCTGTGCTCGCATTCGCGGTTCCTAAGATAGAGGAGATAAAGGACAAGGCGATAGTGGAGCAGAGTTTGGGGGTAATGCAGGACATAGACAATGTAATGCTGTCTGCCGCGCAGGGGGGAATAGGGAACAAAAGGGTTATTGACCTGACTGTAAAAAAAGGCGCGCTGAAAATTGACTCTGAAAACGACACACTCGTCTTTGAGATGGAAAGCCAGTACGTTTACAGCGAGATAGGCGAGGAGATAAAAATCGGGGGCATCGCCGCATTGACCGAGAAATTCGGCAGCACGAACAGGATAACCTTGAAGAGCAACTACACCGGCGCGTACAACATAACCCACAACCTGAACGAGGAGACAAAGACGATAAGCGCCGCCGCAACCCCTTACAAACTTGTCATTGAAAACAACGGCGGCGCAAAGACAAACATCAACTTTGCCGTCAGTTAAGTTTAAATTGCATATATGGTTTAGTGGACATTATGGAGCTTGAAAAAAAAGAGGTTGTCAAGAAAAAGATAGGCATAGAGGACTATCCGCAGGTGGGAATAAACTTCTCCCCGAAAATACCTCCCCTGAAAAAAATTCCGGACAAGACGCAGATAAACGTCAGGTATTCTTTGATTCTGCCGTTCGCATTTGCGCACATTTACTGGAACCCGAAAATTTCAGAGCTTGTCTACGAGGTCGAGGAGCCCTATCTCACAGAGGTTGAAAAAAGGCAGAAGGAGGAAATCATAACGGCGATGGAAAACATGATCAACCTGAGCGAAATCATTGAAAAGGACCAGGAATTGATTCTGAAATACATTGACAGGATGATGAAAATTCTCGCGATAGAGCTTGGAATGGACCTTCCCTACGAAAGCTTTAGGAAAATATACTACTACCTTTGCCGCGATTTTATAGGGCTGAACGAGGTGGAGCCCTTGCTGAGGGATTTCTTCGTCGAGGACATAGAGTGCAACGGCCTGAACACGCCGATATACATTGTCCACAGGATGTATAGGAACATAAAGACAAACGTAAAGTTCAGAAGAATGGAATCCTTGTCAAACTTTGTCGAAAAGCTGGCGCAAAGGACAGAGAAATACATTTCTTATGCGAATCCTATTCTTGACGGCAGCCTGCCAGACGGAAGCAGGGTAAACGCGACATACACTAAGGACATCACCTCTCGTGGACCTACCTTCACGATAAGAAAATTCACGAAAACCCCCTGGACGCCGACCGAACTCGTGTCATTTAACACGCTAAGCCCTGAAATGCTTGCATACCTGTGGGTGCTTATCGAGCACAAGATGAACATACTCATTACTGGCGGAACATCCTCCGGAAAGACAACGCTGTTAAACGCCATCGCCTTTTTCATCCCCCCTGAAGCGAGGGTTGTTAGCATAGAGGACACCTTGGAACTGAACCTTCCGAGGGAAAACTGGCTCCCGAGCGTCGCGAGAACCTCCACCGGCGTCGGAAACATAGGGGAAATAGACCTCTTCACCCTTTTGAGAAGCTCGTTCAGGCAGAATCCAAACTACGTAATTGTCGGAGAGGTAAGGGGAAAGGAGGCTTTTGTTTTGTTCCAGGGAATGGCGTCGGGGCACAGCTCAATGAGCACGATGCACGCGGATTCCGTCGACACCGTCATAAAAAGGCTTGAAACACCCCCGATAGAGCTCCCGCCCACGCTGATGAACGTCTTGGACTGCATCTGCATAATGACCCACGCGATTGTCAAAAAGCAGGAAACAAGAAAGCTCAAGGAGATAGTTGAAATAATAAACATAACCCCTGACGGCACGGCGCTCACAAACACGCCTTTCCTGTGGAATCCGAGCGACGACGCGTTTTACTTCAAGAAGAACAGCAAAATACTAGAGAAGATAGCGATAAGGGACGGGTTGAAGATAGAAACGCTTGAGATGGAATTCAGACGGCGCGCACAGTTGATATACAGCCTTTACAGGAAAAAGGTTTTCGGCTTCAGGGAGTTTCAGGAAATAGTCACGCAGTACTACAAGAAGCCCGAGGAAATTCTTAGAAAGTACGGGGTTCATTGATTTTTGTTTTAAATTTATAACTTAGAGGCATGTCCTTACAACCAATTACCGGATAGCTTATTTTTATGGATATCGGCAACAACTTTTTCAGGACAAAATCAAAATCTTTAATAAGAATAGTTTCCCTTTTCACTTATGGACGGGGGAGATGGCGTTTTTTCAAAAGAGGAAGTTCAGATTCTTGGGCACATGGTTGACTCCATGAACGATGCCGGCAAAAGCCTGAGGGAAAGCTATGAAAAAAGAGACTATGAAAGGTTCAACAAGATAAAAAAGCTGATGATTGGCCTGCAGAGAAAAATATCAGAGGTTTTGGCATGACGCAATTGGACTTGAAGAGGCATTTTGAGGGTTTGGAAAAGGCGGTTTCAAACGAAAGGAAAGTTATGAAAGAAATTTCCGGTTTGTTCGGGGGCATTGGCGGCAAAAAAAATCCCGAGGACAAAATGGCCCTTAGGCAGCTTGACTCCCTGAAAAAGCTCATGAAAAAGGAAAATGAAAGGGTTTTGTTTTTCCTCGAGAAAATCTCTGTCGCGGTTCCAATGTCAAAAGGATTAAACACAGGGGTTTCTTCCGGCAGCGGGGATTTGGTAAGGGACAAAAACAAGCAGGATATTTTCGACAAGTTCATCCACGGAGGCCTGCATTCATACAAAAACATAAAACTCAACAGGTTTGAGAAGGAAACGCTGAAGAGGCTTAAGAAAAGGGGGGAGACGGTCGTCAGAAAAAAGGAGAAGAAGCCGAACTTTTACATCAGCCTTTCAAACAAGCTGCTCTCTGAATTCTCGGCAAAGCTGATTGAAAGGGGAATGTTCAAAAGCATAAGCATAAACCTCATAAAGTCAAACATGGAGTTTCTCCCGAAGAGCTACGTCTCAGTAATTTTGTTCACGACCCTGGTTTCTTTCGTTGTCTCGGTTTTCCTCTACGCATTTTTCGTGATTTTCACGGTTCAGGCGGGCTTTCCGTTCATAACCCAGTTTCAGGGAAGCCTTTTGGCAAGAATCCTTTCCCTAACGTGGATTCCTATAGCGGTGCCTTCAATAACATTCCTGTTCATGTACATGTATCCCTCGCTGGAAAAGGGCTCGATAGAGGGAAAGATAGACCAGGAACTCCCCTTTGCGGCAATAAACATGGCTGCAATCTCCGGTTCAATGATAGACCCGACGAAGCTGTTTGAGATAATAATCTCAACCCGGGAGTATCCCGCCATGGAAAAGGAATTCGGAAAGATAGTGAACGGAGTAAATGTTCTTGGCTATGATTTGATCAGCGTTTTAAGGAACAGCGCATTTACAACCCCGAGCAAGAACCTTGCGGACTTGTTCAACGGGATTGCGACAACGATAAACACCGGCGGCGATTTGCCGAAATTCTTCGACGAAAGGGCGAAAACGCTTCTTTTCGAGTACAATCTTGAAAAGGAAAAAAGCACGAAGGCCGCGGAAACGTTCATGGACATCTACATAAGCGTGGTCATTGCAGCGCCGATGATACTCATGCTGCTTTTGATAATAATGCAGGTCAGCGGCTTGGGATTTTCGTTGACAACGACGATGATAACCCTCGTCATGGTTCTCGGCGTTTCGCTGATAAACGCGGTCTTCCTCGCATTCCTTCACATAAAGCAGTCAAGCGAGGCGTAATAAAATGGAGCTGAAAAAAATACATTGGGCAGGCATAATCTCTGCGGCTGTCCTCCTGATTATATCCCTGTTTTTCATAGGGACAAACTGGTTCTTCCTTATCATAGGTGTGGGCATAATACTCGCCGCCTCGCCGTTTGTCTTTTCCACAATCTATGAAACAAGGGTTGAAAACGAAAAAGAGGAAATGTTCCTTGAATTTGCAAGAAACCTGGTTGAAAGCGGAAAGACGGGAATTCCGATAGTAAAAAGCATCATTAACGTTCGCGACAAGTCATACGGCGTTCTGACAAGGCACATACAGAAGCTTGCGAACCAGATTTATCTCGGTGTTCCGTTGCAGACCGCGTTGGAGGTTTTCGCAAAAGACGTAAACAACAAAACGATATCAAGGGCTATAACGCTCATAGGCCAGGCCGAGAAGTCGGGAGGGAACATAGAGCAGATACTTGAGTCTGTCGCAGAAGCGGTAAGCACCTCTGACAAGCTGAAAAAGGAAAGAAAGGCCGTAATCTCAGGGCTTGTCATGCAGGGCTACATTATATTCTTCATCTTCATAGTGATCATTCTTGTTTTGCAGTTCAAGATAATTCCGTTGATAGGCGGAATAGGAAGCGAGGGAGGAATCCCTGGCGTGGGAGGGATAAGCGGCTTGCAGAGCGTGAGCCAGTTGGATGTTTCGGCTGCGTTCTTCTATTTGCTTCTTGTCCAAGGGCTTTTCAGCGGCTTGGCGATAGGAAAACTTGCGGAAAAAAACTTCAAGGCAGGGATAAAGCACTCGTTCATACTCATGGTTTTCGCCTTCATGGTTTCCTCGATAGCCAATTTCTTTTTCTAAAATTTCTTATTAGCAAGATTGAATATTGCCGGTTATAAAATCGGCTAGCGACGCATCAGGAGATCCATTATAATAGTTGTCAGGATGGTTGTTTTATTCATCCTTTATCGAGAATAAGCAAATGCTTATCCAGAGCATATTAAAAATATAAAAAGTGTTTTTGGCTTTTCAATGAATGGACAAAGGCAAAAGAGGGGGAACCCATGTGGGGTTTGTGCTCTCCTTCGTTATATTCGTGGCGTTTCTTGTAGTGATATACTCTGTGCTGATTGCCCCCAATTTAAGCCAGAACGACAAAAAATCGCTTGTCGAAAACCTGAAGATAAAAATCCTGGAAAACGTCTCCGGCGAACTTGCGATTGTAAGCATAAACACAGAGGCCGCGCCGCAAAACTGCATAAGGCTCAACGGCTTCCTGAACACGTTTGAAATAAGCCAAAACCTGGCGGCAAAGGACCAATATGGAACAGGCCAGACAATCTACGTTCTTGGAAGCGACTTGGAAATATCAAGAAACAGCAACGAAACCTTTTTCAAAATCTACGAATCCGAAGAATTCAATGCGGCAAGCAGCGTAGGGGAAAGCCCTTGCAACCCTAGGAACTACGAGGCGGGAAGCGCAAAAAAGGAAAAATACATTTTTGGGAAGAAAATCGCGGAACTGATGGATTATTATGGGGAGAATTACAGCGGATTAAGGCAAGATTTTGGCTTTCCGGATGACAGCGACTTTGACTTCGGCTTTACCCATGAAAACGGGACTTATGTCAAGGTCGAAAGGCAAACCACGTCGAGCATTTATTCCGCTGAAGTGCCGATTCAATACGCCGACGGAAATGCAAACATACTCTCGGGCTTCATAAATGTGAGGGTTTGGTAAAGATGGAAGATTGCATTAGGCATATCGGAAAATTATAAATGAGTGATGGACTTAATAATAAAATTATGATGATAAAAGGGGTTGTTGAATATTGCAAAAAGGATTAACAAATGAGGCGGTATGGATTTATAAGGATAATAAAATTGCTGCAAATTTAATAAAAGATGGTAAAAATTTCAAATAAAGTAAATATGCGAAAAAAGGGATGGATAAGGATTGTCGAGGCTTTCACGGCGATACTTCTTGTAACCGGCGTTTTGCTAGTTGTGTTTGGTAACGATTCAAAAAACGAGGACGTTTCGTCAAAGAGGATTTTCGAGCAGCAGCAGGGGATATTGAGGCACGTGGAGCTTAACAATTCCCTAAGGGACGACGTGTTAAGCTTCGATCCGCAGGACCTGCCTAAGGGGATTGAGGATTTTCCGGAAAGACTGAGAAATGCCATAGGGGCCAAGACTCCTGGCTATTTGGACTGTGACGCAAAAATCTGTGCTTTGGGAAGCGAGTGCGTTTCAAGCAGCGGTTCAACCGGCGACGTTTATTCCCAAAAAGCCTTCATAGGCTCCTCTCTTGGTTCTTACAGCCCGAGGGAGCTGAAGCTGTTTTGCAGCCTAAGGTAAGAAAGGATTTATAAATGAGTATATACTAAGGTATATATGCCAAAACAGGCAAGGAAAAAGGCGGGAAAAAGGATAGAGCTGTCTAGAAAGGAGATAAAGGTCAACCTGGAAAGGCTGCAGGAAGACGTGAAAAGCGCCTACAACACCATGAGGAAGCTGCTGCCCGACGCCATTACGGACAGGGAAGTGAAGCCCTTCGGAAACGCCTCGCACATAACGCTGCCGAAGGAATATTCCGGCAAGAAGGCTATAGTGATAATAAAGAAGTAAAGGCTGTAAAAATTCTTTTTGAAAACTTTATAAACAAAAATCTTTTTCATTCTCGATGACTGCAGATTTAGCGCTTTCAATAAAGAATCTCAAAAAAACCTACCCTGGAAATCTGGAGGCGCTGAAAGGCATAGACCTTGAAGTCAAGAAAGGTGATTTTTTCGCCTTGCTTGGCCCAAACGGCGCGGGAAAAACCACGACAATAAACATAATAGTCAGCCTTGTCAACAAGACAGACGGCGAAGTGAAGATTTTCGGGCACGACATTGACAAGGATTTGGAAAAGGCAAAAACATTCATAGGATTCACGCCGCAGGAAATAAATCTTGACTTTTTTGAAAGTGTTTTCGATATTGTGGTTAGGCAAGCGGGATATTACGGAATAGACAAAAAGGTCGCGGGAGAAAGGGCGGAGAAATATCTCAAACAGATGGATTTATGGGACAAAAGAAACTCTCCGTCCGGAAAGCTGTCCGGAGGAATGAAAAGAAGGCTGATGATTACAAGAGCATTGATGAACGAGCCAAAACTGCTGATTCTCGACGAGCCCACGGCGGGAGTTGACGTTGAAACAAGAAGGGAAATGTGGGAGTTCATAAGAAAAATCAACGACGATGGCGTGACCATAATACTAACAACGCACTACCTTGAAGAGGCCGAAAACCTTTGCAGGAACATAGCGATAATAAACAAGGGAAAAATCGTGGAAAACACCTCCACAAAGGGCCTTTTAAAAAAAATGGATAGTGAAACATTCATTCTTGACGTGGACACAAAGATAAAGGAAGTCCCGGAATTAAAGGGCTGTAAGATAACCGTCTTGGATGAAACAACCCTGGAAGTCGAGCTGAAGGGCAAACAAAACCTTAGCGGCGTATTTGAACATTTCAAGAAAAACAACATAGGAATAATAAGCATGAGAAGAAAAACAGCGCGATTGGAAGAGCTGTTCATAAACCTTGTAAAAAGCGGAAACTAACAAGATTAAACATGAAATTTGAGCAAAATTACGTCGCGTTCAGGACAATATTGGACAAGGAGATAAAAAGAATTCTGCGAATTTGGGTGCAAACGCTGCTGCCTTCGGCAATAACCATGACTCTTTACTTCATAATCTTCGGCCAATTCATAGGTTCCCAAGTAAGCGACATACAGGGATTTACTTACATGGAATTCATCATACCAGGAATAGTCATGATGGCTGTAATCACAAACTCCTTTGTCAACGTGGTCTCGTCTTTTTTCAGCGTCAAGTTCATGAGAAGCATAGACGAGATGCTGATTAGCCCTACGCCAAACTGGATTATTTTGACAGGGTACGCTGCAGGAGGGGTATTTAGGGGCTTGCTCGTGGGAATTATTGTCTTGGGAATATCGCTGTTTTTTACGAGTCTTGCAATTCATAATTTGGCTGTTGTAATCGCATTTATTCTTTTAACGTCTATAGTTTTCTCGCTCGGGGGATTTTTCAACGCAGTTGTTGCCAAAAAGTTTGACCAAGTCAACATAATTCCCACTTTTGTCCTTACGCCACTGACTTATCTCGGAGGGGTTTTCTATTCAATAGAGGTTCTTCCAGAATTCTGGCAAAGCCTCTCGCTGCTAAACCCCATACTTTACATGGTTAACGGATTTCGCTACGGCTTTCTTGGAATCTCGGACATAAACATATGGATAGGGTTTTGGATGCTTGTCGCGTTTACCATAGCATTGTTTTGCACAAACCTTTACCTTATAAAAAAAGGCGTTGGACTAAAGTCGTGAATAATTTAATAAAAGACAATTGGCACTATTTTCTATGGCATTGAAAAAGAAAATATACAATCACGGATTGGATGTTGACAAAAAAACCCTGGAGCAGTTTGAAAACTGCTATTCCGAGGATTTTGTCACAGAGGCTGCGCTGATGCCTGACGCGCACCTTGGATATGCGGCGCCAATAGGCGCTGTATTGAAAACAAAGGGCTTCGTTGTTCCCGCGTGGGTGGGCTTTGACATCGGCTGCGGGCTTGTGGCAGTTAGGATAAAGGGAAAAGATTTGGTTGAAAAAGCCAAAAATAAAACCGAAGAGATTTACAAAAGCATAATGGAAAAAATCCCGATGGGGCTTGGGAAGTACAATGACATTGGAAATGTAACGGAAAAAACAAAAGAGGAATTCAAAAAACTTCTTGAAAAATTTCAAAACAAGGCTTACGACAAGGACATACTTAATTACCTAAAATCAAAAGCCATAAAACACCTCGGAACATTGGGAAGCGGGAATCACTTCATTGAACTGGGATATGACGAGGAAACGGGAAAAGAGATGTGGCTGATAATACACTCCGGAAGCCGCGGCGTTGGCCATAGTGTCGCAAAAAAATACATGATTCGTGCATCAGGGGGAAGCGGTGAGAAAAACGATTATGAAAGGACTTTTCCGCTTGATGCGAATTCCGGAACAGGCAGGGAGTATCTTAACGTCCTTGAATTTGGACTTGAATACGCGCTTCTTAACAGGATGGAAATGGCGTACAAGGCAATTGAAGCGCTAAAAGGGGTTTTTCATCAAAATGTGGAATATGAATTGTGGGTCAACAAGAACCACAATCACGCCATTTATGAAAATGGTTTCTTCATTCACAGAAAAGGCGCCACGCCCGCAAAAAAAGGGGAAAGAGGAATAATCCCGGGAAACATGCGCGACGGAAGTTTCTTGGTAGTGGGCAAAGGCAACAAAAAATTCATGAATTCCTCAAGCCACGGGGCAGGCAGGGCAATGAGCAGAACCCAGGCAAAGAAAAACTACACAATGAAGCAATTTGAGGAATCAATGAAAGGCATAAAAGGCAATATCTCGATGAGAACCATTGACGAGCTGCCCATGGCCTACAAAAATATCTTCAAAATCATGGACGCACAAAAGGATTCCATCAAGGTTGTGAAGCGAATAAAGCCTATAATAAACTGGAAGGGGTGAAACCCGCTACGGTTTGAGAAACAAACCAGAAGAAAGGGATGATTTTTACTTCTGGACAAACTTAATGGTTTTTACAAAGAGCACAATTGGTAGTATGAAAGCCAGCACCGCAAGCATGAATGCCGCTTCCGCCAGGTCAAAAATTTCCCAAAGTCTCATGCAAAAAATCATTATTTAAGATATTTAAAACTATCTTTTAAAGAATTCTATTTCCTGGTTAAGCGCCAACATAACGCCTTCAAACATTGTCAAACAAGCGGGATAAAACCGCAAAAAATAAGAGATGTGCTTGCTTTAGACTAGACAGAACGATATAAACCCGCAGATGCCCTTTAATATAATTTATTAAACAAGCCGTTTCCGCGCAAAGATTGGTTGTTCTTGAATAAGATAATCTTTATAAAATATCTTTTGCTAAATTAGGCATGAAAAGAGGGCTATTGCTGACAACATTTTTTCTTTTAGTTGCACTGTCTTTCGGGGTTTTTGCCGCGGGCGAAAACTGCTTCATCACAGACAGAACCTCCTGTCAGGCAAGCGGCTACATCGTAATGGGCTTGTCGGACACGACAAATGCCCACGGGCAGCTAGCAAACCAGTCAACTTACAATTATGTTTTGTGCTGCAACTTCGCCGGAAGCACAACGTGCAACGGGAACAACACCCTTTTGAAATTGTCTTCATCAACAAACGCCCACGCGGAAATTCCAAACGGAACTTCTTACCTTAACAATGTCTGCTACGAGCAGCTAAGCTGCATAAGCACGGCGTCAAATTGCTCCAATACCTTGTACACTTTGTCTACTGTTTCCCTCACAGGAAACACGAACGCCCACATAGGGGCTACCGGGGATTTTGCGACAAACATCTGCTGCAGCTCGCCAAATTTCGGGCCAGCGGAATCGGCGTTTTGGTCAACCAACGGGCAAACTTCAATCTCAAGCCTTGAAACAGTTCCAGGAACAACGACTGTAAAGCTTGTCCTGGGAAACTCGCAACTTTCTCAGGGAACAAACGTCAGCTTTGACATTTACGAAAACGACCTGTTTCTTGACGATTTCATAAAGTCAACAAGCGCGATAGTGGACGCAAACGGCACGGCTGTTGCGGAGTGGACGGTAACGCTGGGCGATTTGGAAAAAACCGCAAACGATTACGATGAGTTTTACTTCAATGCAAATGAAAGAACCAGCAACTATCTCTCATTGAGCATACTTGAGGTCTCTGCGTGCAACAACCTCGTGATATGCAGCGATTACAATAACCAAAGCCTTTGCGAGGCGGATTCCTGCGGAATATCCTTGAACAGCGCGCCTTCAAGCCTTGACTGCTCTGATCCGTTTACAGACTGCTTCTGCGGCTGGAGTTCAGCGAAAAGCGAGTGCAACTTCAACTTCGAGGTCACGAATCCGGAAACAAATTTGACAGTTGGAACGTGTGTTTTCTCGGAGAGCACAAACGACGACTGCTCTGACGGGTTTTTGAGCTACTCCTGGACTGTTTCCTGGACCGGAAACCAGGGAGATCTGCCCGCATCCTGCGTCGATGGAAGCAAGGTGATAGAGTGCCCCGCGCAGGTCCAATTGCCCTTCTTCGGAATTTACAATGTGTTCCTTGCAGTTATAGCAATAGGCCTGATATACTATTTCCTTGTGATTCGGGAAAAGAAAAAGCCAGGGCGCAGACAAAGATAAGGGTGCATTTTCTATAAATTTATAAAATAAAATTCCCTTTCAGGCTGATGAAAAGGGGTTTGCAGGTTCGTTCGTTTTCCTCGCGGGGTCTAAGAAGAGGGATTTTTTTGCTTTTTGTCCTGCTGGCTTTCACCGGAATTGTCAATGCAGGGTTTGGCGTTGGAAATCCTGCGGAAGGCATAGGGGCAAAGTACGCGGCAACCGATTTGATAAAGGGGTGGATAAACATAAGCCTGAACAGCGAAAACTCCGATTCTCTTTTCGAGGACAATTTCGGGAATTCAATAAGCCTGATAAGCCTGCTGAAAGTAAACCCGAATTCGCAGTACAGCTGCTTGCCAAGCGACTGCAAAAA
>CAYXIC010000017.1:11598-12646 GCA_964465625.1 Candidatus Woesearchaeota archaeon | reverse complement strand
GAATTGACTTTCGCGACCAGATTTCAAGAAACAACTGGAAATCGTTCTTCCTGATATTCACAATCTTTCTTGTGTTTCTTGGAGTAGGATATTTTGTGTCACTTTTATTTGACCCTGGTTTTTTCTTCATAATAATGTCAATTTCAATAATAATCTCTCTTGGGTACATTTGGCTCAGCTACTACAACTCTGGGAAGATAGCAATTGCGAGCGTGAGAGCAAAGCCCGCGTTGAGAGAGCACTACAAGCAGTATCATGACCTTGTCGAGGGAATTTCAATAGCTTCGGGGATACCAAAGCCAAAACTTTATGTCATGGAATCAAGGCAGATAAACGCCTTTGCCTCGGGCAGAAATCCTGAAAATGCGGTTGTTTGCGTGACTACGGGAGCGCTGGAAAAACTTGACAAGAAAGAGCTTGAGGGTGTCTTAGCACACGAGCTGGGGCATGTTGCAAACTTTGACATAAGGTACATGACAATCGCGACAGTGATGGTCGGAATAATAGCCATTGCATCAGAAATGTTTTTGAGAAGCCTTTGGTTTGGAAACGGCAACAACAGGCATCCTGGACTTATAGCCATGGGAATTGTCCTTGCCATCTTGGCTCCAATAGTTGTAAAATTGGTGCAGTTTGCAATTTCAAGAAAAAGGGAGTACAATGCAGACGCCTCTGCTGTAAAGTTCACGAGATACCCTCAAGGGCTTATTGGAGCGCTGAAAAAGATTGAAAAGGAGAACCAGCCTGAAAAAAGAATTCCAAAAGCTGTCGCGCCGCTGTTCTTTTCAAATCCATTCAGGAATCTTGCATCAACCCACCCGCCGATACAAAAAAGGATTGAGATTTTGCAGAGGATGTAAATATCCCTTCTGAAAAGTGTAGTATATAACTCAATAATCCTAATAAATGGAATGCACTTCTTCTAAAGAGTTTAGAAAATGGTAGAAGGGACTGATAAAGGACTTGAATTAGTTAGAATACTTCAAGGAGTAAAGAGTGGAGATAAATTAAAAGAAATTGAAACTCTTGAAAGAATAAAACAGATACT
>CAYXIC010000017.1:4479-11588 GCA_964465625.1 Candidatus Woesearchaeota archaeon | reverse complement strand
AAGATAGCACAGAAGAATTTGACCTTAATTCGGCTATTATTATGGGGAAGAAGTTGGGAAATGGACAATTAAAACATTAGAAGAACATAAAATTCTTAATGTAATTTGGGCAAAAAAAGAAGAAGACAAAACATATTACTCCCTAACCCCAAAAGGATTGGAAATTGCCCTTTCATTATCTAATCGTAATGATAGTAAAAGGATATTATACTATGCAGAAGAAACGCATAAATTCAATAGATGGATAAAATGGCTTACAATAGGGCTTTTTACAATAGGGACATTACAATTACTAACCATGTGGAAGATTATTCCTTAACTCCCTTAATTTGACAACATAACCAAATTTTAAGATAACTCCCTAATTCTTGACAGTCCACCAATACAATATTCTTATAAACTTAATTTTCTTGAAAGAAAAATGGGCTTCATAAAAGGCAGTTTGCTCTCCCTCGCGGTTTTGTTGCTGTTTTTCTCGCTTCTCTTGGGAAACCTTTTCATCACCCTTAACCTGTCGCTTTCAAACCAGACCTTAAAGGAAAGCATATCATCTAATTTCGACGAGATTGTCCGGTCTTTTGGTGGAGAAAGCGCGGCGGTCAAGGACGCAATAAGGGAAAGGCTTGATGAAATGAAAGCTTATTGTGATGAGGGTAACAAAACAGAATTTGTTTTCTCGCAGGGAGGTTACAGGATTGAAGTTCCGTGCAGCGCCGTGTCTGAAGGAGAAGACGCTGTTGTCAAAGAGGGCATCAGCAACGTGATTGACGGAATTTACTACGCAGAATATTCATGCAGTTCCCCGCTTAGGTGCATTTCAGAGGAAAAGCCGCTTTTCTTTTTTTCACAACAGGCAAAGGATTACTTTGGAGGCAAAACGTATTATCTCATTGCAATTTCTGCGCTCCTAATTGCCGTGATGTTCTTCCTCGTTGAAAGCAAGGAGAATCTTCTGATAATCACGGGAACTTTGGCAATTATTTCATCGTTGCCTTTCATGGCCATGGAAAAAATATTCTCCATCTTTGACTATTCTTACCTGAAAATAATTCCGATAATCCTTTCAAAATCCTACAGCGTGTTCATAGTCGTGGTTTCGGTAGGAATTATTCTTCTTGCCCTTGGTTTGGTGTTCAAGTTCTTCAACCTGGGAAAATTTGTCATGGAAAAGTTAGGGAAGAAGCAGGGAAAAAAGAAAGTTGAAAAATAGTTAGTGGTTTTGGGCTGTTAACAGGATATTGTAATTATCTTTAAAGCCGTCTCTTAATCTTTTTATAACCAACTCAAAGTTTTTTTAGAATATCAGTGGTGGATTAAAACAACTATCTTCCAAAAATCACTTCTTGCCTTCGCTGCTCTCAAGCCTTTTCATGAACTGCCTTATGAATTTTTCGTGCTCTTCCTTCTTTTCCTTAAGCTCCCTGACTTTGTAGACTTCCACACCCTGGAGCGTCAATTTGTCCGCCTTCATCTCTGACAAAAGCCTCTTTCCGACAGTGTCCGACAGATAGGTTTCGTTGTTTGCAAGAGAGGCTATCTTCTTTGACATGTTGGTCAAACTGCCCAACGCCATGAACTTCAGGCTTTCGGCTTCCTTCTTTGTGACGATGTCGCCCGAATTTACAGAAATTCCAAAGTCCACCTTCTGCTTGAACGTTTTGTTGTGCCCCAATACCATTTTTTCTATTTCCTGCGAGATTTCAACAGCCTTTCTCTCGTTCCTGAACGTTTTTGTTATCGAGGGAATCAGCAGGAAGAAAAGGTTTCCCTGGCTTTCGTATATGAATCCCCTGTTTCCTATAACCAGATTGCTTATCCTGTCAAAAAGGTCCTTCGTGCTGCTGTCTTTTCTTGATATTTCGTTAAGGTTTTTTATTCTCAGGCACATTATGCTTGCATTCTGCTTATTTCCGCTGAGGGAAAGCGATAGCTCTGCCTTGTTTTTCGGGTTTGTTATTGCCTCCGAGTCAACATTGTCCAGAAATTCCTTGTGTATTTTTGAAAGCCTTTCTTCGTCCCTGTTTTTTTTGAACTGTGGGAGGTAGCCGAAGAAGCTTTTCCTGTACCCTTTCCTGAAAATTGTGAATACCATAAATCCAATCACCAATGTTATGAATATCAGCAGGATCGGGGACTTTATAAGCTCTGAGGCTGAAACTTCCCTGACATCAATTGAATTTCCGGCGAGAAGCACGCTTCCCGTCGCCTTTAGTTCCCCCTGTGAAATAATCTCAACGTCATACCTTCCGTCCGGCGCCGTGAGCGTGTATTTCTTTGATTCGTCAACCCTCAGGTAAGCATTTATGTTGTCTGTATAATTGCCTATCTTTACAAGAAGGGTCTCGTTGTAGGGAATGTTTCCCGTGTTTGTAATTATAACGGTCCTGTTTATTATGTTTACATTTGCGCTCTCTTTCTGCTTGATCTCAAATTCCGAATTCGCGGTTATCTTGTTTGAAACAGAAACAACTGTCCATTTAAGGGGCGGCTCGTTGTAGGGTATTGGGAAAGTAAGGAATTCTTCTGTTGAAACCTCTTTCTGCTCAAGAATCTTGTCGTTCGAGTTCTTGACAGTCATTATCGCTATGGAATTTATCCTTTCGCCTGTTTGGTCGTGCAAAACAGATTTTACCCTCAAGTCTGTTCCTGGATTTATGGAATTGTTTTCAAAGACTATTTCAAGGCTTGTCGGCACCTGCTTGACAAAGAGGTTGTAGCTTGTGAACCCGTTGTTCGCAATTTCGCCCAAAGGGTCTTTCTCGTGCACGCTAACCTTTACAAGGTATTGGCCTGACTTTGCATCCTTCGGCATTGAGAAATTGAGGGAAAAAAATCCGTTGCTGACTGTTTCGTAGTAATTCTTCGTGCCTTCGGCGCTGTCCATCACCAAGTTCACTTCCAAAAATCCGTTCACGTTTTCTGAATTCTCCTTTTTGGCGGTTCCCTTTACAGAGATTAATTCGCCTGGGTTGAATTCATTTCCGTTTTCCTCGAGACTTATGTTTATTGAATTAGATATCTTGAATTCGTCGCTGAAAACATAGTCCTGGGGAGAGGTTTCAAAATACGCCTTTACCCTGCATGTTCCTTTCAAGTCGCCGATGAACTTTTTTATCAGAAGCACTGACTTTTCAGTCTTTTTGGCCTCGTTTGCGCCTATGTCAATCTCGTCCTTTGAGAATTTTTGCTCCTTTCCGTCGCAAATCAGCGAAACCTGAAGGAAGTCATAAATCCCGTCAGATGTGGTTATTGTCATTGGGATTACCAATCT
This sequence comes from Candidatus Woesearchaeota archaeon, assembly GCA_964465625.1. GTDB lineage: Archaea > Nanobdellota > Nanobdellia > Pacearchaeales > GW2011-AR1 > CAZLQA01. Next base: position 8,317 of record CAYXIC010000017.1, on the reverse strand, counting down.
CTCCCCCAGACTGTAAAGCTCGTCAGGCTGCTGGTTGATTATTATGTCTGCAGAAACCGACGAAACCGATAGGACCAGGAAAAGCGCAAGAACCGGGAAAAAAGCCTCTTTTTTCATTCAAATTGTTATTGTTGTTTATTTATAAATTTTCTTGCATTTTTCAACACAATAATGTTTAAATAAGCCATATAATCTTTGTTTCTATGGGTGGCAATTTGATTCACTTAAAGCCAAAAATCGTTAATACACCAAGACCAAGCGGTAATGTTATTCCAGAAGTGGTCCCTATTTTTCAATCATTGTACGATTGGATAAGAGATTTAGAAATATCTCACTATTTTAGAAGCGATATCAAAGAGGATAAGAGAGAAGATTACGAAGAGGTAATCAAAATGCTGAAAGCCATCCAAAATAATAAAGACTGGGTGGCATTATCAACCTTAAATACATCCAGAAGAAGACTTTTAGAATGGAAGCTAAATACAGATGTCCAAGTTTCCGCTTGTGTTTGGGGCCGCGAATATGAATTAAGAGTTTCGAATGGAGAGGATATAAATAGAAAGTTAATTTCTTCAAAAGAAATAGGAGACGGAAAGATTATTGAGGTATATTCGATTGCAGACGAATCCCCTAAAGAAGGGGAATTTTATTTTTGGTTTAATAACACAAGAAGAGGTAGATATGTGGGGTTAGAGACTATTAGGGATAAGAAATTTGAAAGGCTAGTCAAAATCTCTTGCCAAAGTAATATTCAGAGCACTTCAGGGGTACTAAATCTAAGCAATTTAAGAAACGTTTTGCTTGATTATGTGAGATTTGCACCATACAATGATTATTCTTCAAAACATTTGAGTTCCTAATTATTCTATAAGATTTAAAAATCTCTCTTCACTGTTAAACAGATGGAAACCTCCGACAAGAATTTTGTGCTTAACCCCTGGGAGGCAAAGGGAAAAATAGACTATGAAACCCTCATGAAGAAGTTCGGGATAAGCCCCATGCCTTCCTTGCCAAAGGTTTTTGATGAAAATTTGCTGTTCAGGAGAAAAACCGTCTTTGCGCAGAGGGAGTTCTCAAAAATAATAGATGCTGTAAAGGGAAAGAAAAGGTTTGTAATGATGACAGGGCTTATGCCTTCTGGAAAATTTCATCTTGGGCACATGATTGTCGCCCAGCAAATGGTTTTCTACCAAAAACTTGGAGCAAAGCTTTACATTGCCGTTGCCGACCTTGAGGCATACAACACAAGAAAAAAATCCCTTCAAGAATTGAGGAAAATTGCAGCTGAGGAGTATCTTGCAAATTACGTTGCATTGGGGCTTGATTTAAAGAAATGTGATATTTATTTCCAGTCTAACAGGTCAGGAGACAGTAAAAAGGCAAATGCATATTACAGCCTGGCTTCAAATCTTTCAAGATATGCAACTTTCAATGAATTTAGAGGGGTTTACGGAGAAATAACTCCAGGAAAGATGAATGCGTCGCTTTTGCAGGCTGCAGATATGTACCATCCACAGCTTCCCGAGTTTGAAGGCAAGCCTATTCCGACATTCATACCTGTTGGGATAGACCAAGACCCCCATATAAGAATTGCAAGAGGCATGGCTAAGAGAGACAAGGACCATAAATTCATGCCTATAAGCTCAACATATCATCTTTTTATTCCCGCATTAAATGGCAGCGGGAAAATGTCGTCAAGCGACGAAAGCTCCTTCATTGCCTTGAGTGATTCGGCAAAGGAAGTTGAAAACAAGATAAAAAATTACGCTTTTTCAGGAGGGAGAGACACTCTAGACGAACACAGAAAACACGGAGGCATTCCTGAAAACGACATTTCATTCCAATACCTAAAGATGTTTTTTGAGCCGAGCGACAAAAAGCTTGATGAAATCTACCGCGAGTACAGGTCTGGAGAGATGACAACCCAAGAGCTCAAGTCTTACACAATAGAAAAGATAAACGCGTTCCTAAAGGAGCATCAAAAGAAAAGGGAAAAAGCTAAAAATATGATTGATAAATTTATTTTTAAGCATTAATTTCAATGCAATAATCTTTATTAATTGTAATCTATCTTGATTTTTATGGTATTATATCCAGAAGATCCCTTTTATGTTGTAAATTATTTTGGAAATGGGGAACCGGGAAGGATGAGCAGTTTTGGGTTTGCCATAGGTCTTAAGCCCGATATTGCAAGGAAATTTTATGACAAAGAGATTGAAGATGAAAAAATTAAGAGGATGAATTCTATTGGAAAAAAACTTATCAAAAACATTTTTGCGTGGGAGAAAATGTCTCCCAAAGATATTGATACGCCTTACTTCTTTATGAGAAACGAGAGAGGCAACCCCACTTTTCTTTTGCAAGGATGCAGAGTGCCCGGAAATGCATGCGATATAGGCATAGATGGAAAAGGATTGAAAGAATTAATTAGGGATTTAGATGCAGGATTTCAGGCAGAGTACACGCCCCACAATGTTGATTCTATAATTCAGGCTTCAGGGCTATTTGCCTTATGGAACCAATGGGCTATAATGGCTTATGCGGCAACAAACAAGAATTAACTTGATTAATTTTATAAATGCGTTTCTTCTTTTACCAGAATGAAAAAACAAGAAGAGGAAAAGGTGGACATCGCGAAACTTCTAAAAAAGCTGGAAAAGGTGAAGATGTCCACACAAAAGCCGCCAAAGGGCCTGAAAAGCAACGTGGAACTTGGAAGGGACCTTGACCTTTACATAATAAATGAGATTGTGGGAAGCGGCCTTCCGCTTCTAACACCAAGGGGTGCGACAATAAAAAGAGAGATTGAGAGGTTCATTACAGACGAGGAAATCAGAAGAGGTTATTTGCACACGTCAACCCCTGTAATGGCCTCCTCTGACCTTTACAAGATTTCCGGGCACTGGCAGCACTACAAGGATGTGATGTTTGTTCTTGACGCAAAGGGAAGCAAGTTTGCGTTGAGGCCCATGACATGCCCTTTCCAATTCATCCTTTATAAAAGCAAGCCGAGAAGTTATAGGGAACTGCCGATAAAATATGCGGAAATTGCAACTTTGTTCAGGAACGAAAAATCAGGCGAGTTGAGAGGATTGACAAGGGTGAGGCAGATGACTCTTGCGGACGCGCACATAATCTGCAGGCCAGAGCAGGTTGAGGAGGAATTCGTCAAGGTCCTTGATTTGATAAAATACGTTATGAAGACTTTCGGCATAGAGAAGGATATTTGGTACAGGTTTTCAAAGTGGGACCCGAAAAACAGGGAAAAATACATCCAAAATCCAAAGGCCTGGGAAAAGTCGCAAGATATGATGAAAAAAATACTTGACAAACTTAAACTGAAGTACATTGAAGCGGAGAATGAGGCGGCTTTCTACGGGCCAAAGCTGGACTTGCAGTACAAGGATGTTTTCGGAAAAGAAGATACTCTATTAACAGTGCAGATTGACTTTGCCCTTCCGGAAAGATACGATATGACCTATAAGGACAAGGATAACAAAGGCAAAAGACCGATGGTGATTCACAGATCATCCACAGGAACAACAGAAAGAATGATGTCCTTCCTTCTTGAGAAATACCAGGGAAACTTGCCTGTATGGCTAAGCCCAACACAAGTTCGTGTCTTGTCTTTTACAGAGAGAAACGTTTCGCATGCAAAAAAAGTAATTGGGCAGATAAAGAGCGAAGTTCCGAATTCAAGGGTTGACTCTGATTTTCGTGACACAACTCTTCAGGGAAAAATAAAAGAAGCTGAATTAATGAAGATTCCTTACATAATCGTCGTCGGCGACAAGGAGGAAAAGTCAGGGGAAATTGCCGTAAGGGAGAAGGGAAACGG
>CAYXIC010000017.1:1213-4379 GCA_964465625.1 Candidatus Woesearchaeota archaeon | reverse complement strand
TTAATATCCTTTTGAATATCCTTATTGCAATACAGGTTTTCTATCAACAGAAAAGCATTAAAATGCCCTTTGTGTTTTCAGTCCATGAATCTTGGATTTTACATGGAAAAACTGCACTCTTCTGACAAATTTCAAACTTTTCTAAAGGAAAATCCGTCTGCCTACCTTTGCTCGGGTTTTTTTGTGGTAGACAGGGAGAAAAAAGACAACAAGGTTCATTTTGATTACCTAAATCCCGAAAACAAGAGGATATCAAGCTTTCAGATGGAAAATGGCATAAAGATGGTTAATCTTGAAAATGTCGAAAGCCATGTTTTTGAAAACGTGCCCGAAGACCTTGAAGTTGATTTTGACGAGCTCCAGAAAATAATAGAAAATGAAATGAAGAGAAACGAGGTCAAAAGCAGAATACAGAAAATGATGCTCTCTCTTCAGAAAAATGACGGGAGGACAAGTCTTATCGGGACTGTGTTCATATCAACCCTTGGCATGATAAGGGTCGGCATATCGCTTCCTGAAAAGAAAATCACGGAGTTTGAGAAAAAGTCCTTTTTTGACATAATCAACGTCTTCAAAAAATAGCGGGCTTTTCAACAATTGCTATTATGTTTTTACTGTCTTCACTTATTAAATTAACTGTAAAGCCAACTTCTTCCAATAATTCCTTTAATTCGTCTTTGTCGTAAAGGTAGTAGTATCTCATAAGTTTTTCGGAATTCTTTTTCCATACCACCGTGGATTCTTTGGGATGCTTAACCAACTTGATGTGGTTTTTGCTCCAAACAGTTATCAGCGCCTGTGAATTTTTCTTGACGACCCTGAAAAGTTCATCAAGTGATTTTTTTCTCAATTTATCCGATTCAATGCAATGCAAAGCAGCTATGTAAATTGCAGAATTGAAGAAATCTTCTCTGAATGGAAGATTCCGCGCATCAGAAACAAAGAATTTTGCATCAATGCCTTTTTTCCTCGCGTTTGATTTTGCAAAATTTATCATTTCCTCTGAAAAATCAACTTCATAAAACTCAAGATGCTTGCTTTTTACCAAATGCCTCCCGCTTCCGCAACCCAGATCAAGAACCTTTCCTTTTTTGTCCTTTAGAAAATTCATAACTTCCGGCATTGGCTTGTTCCTGAATTTGTTCCATTCGGAAGCAATGGAATTCCAGACTTCTTTTTGGCTCTGCATAAATAAGTCAAGCGGCTTTTCTATTTAAATAATCTTCAAATGCCTTGGGCAATTCGCCCACAAGAGGATATTTATTGTAGTGTGCAGGGTCTATCCACTCGTGTCTGTCATGGTCTTTGCTTAAAACCACGTTTGGAGAGTCTGCAAAGCACTCAACAAAGGTTCCGACAATTTGATTCTCAATTCCTTTTATAACAGGGCTCCACTGCTGAACGCTGAAAGGTTTTCCAAGCTTGGCAATCAGACCTGTTTCTTCTTCAACTTCCCTTAACAACCCTTCTCCGCATGATTCGCCGAATTCGACCCTTCCCCCTGCAACATCCCACTTTCCCCTATTTGGGCTTTCGTAATTCATGGATTCTCTGAGAATAAGAACCCTTTTGTCATAAACCACAAAGGCCTTCATGGCTGGTTGCACTATTTTCATATTTTTGCCATACAATTCAGCTATTGTTTTTTCCCAGTGCCCTATTTTATAGGTTGGAAGTTCAGTCTTAAGCTCAAAAAAAACTTCCCCTTCATCATTATGGGTATAATCAGTAACAACCAGTCTCCCTTCACAACCGCCATGATGGCTTTGAAAATACCTAATCTTTATTTTATCATCTTTTAAATAAGCTATCCAGTTCTCCAATAAGCCGTCTTGCACAACACCTCCAACTCCCTTAGCCAGTATTATTTGGAAAATTTTAGATATTAGGGATGATGCTCCCTTTTGTGTTAACTTCCTGTGACCCTTCTCGCTTATCATCAAAGTTCCCCGATTGAGGGATATTAAAGGTTTTTTATAAAAAACAGGATATGTGGCTTATTGGGGAAATGTGGTTTGAGAAACCTTTATTAAAAGTTGTTTTTTGCTAATTTCATGCTGCCAAAAATCATTGAAAAAATAATAAAAAAGCCCGTCAGAAGCGCTTCGGGTGTTGTTCCGCTGACTGTTGTTTTGAAGCCGAGAAAATGCGACCATGGGACATGCATTTACTGTCCCGGCGGCGAGAAGGTGCCGCAAAGCTACACTGACAAAAGCCCTGCAATAATGCGCGCGCTGACATTGGGATTTGACCCTTATCTTCAGGTTAAAAACAGGCTTAAAATCTTGAGTTTGATGAACCATCCGACAGACAAGATTGAGTTAATAATACTTGGCGGCACGTTTTTGCAGTATCCAAAAAAATACCAGTATGAATTCATAAAAAGATGCTTTGACGCGCTTAACGGCAAAAATTCAAAAGACCTTGAGGAAGCCAAGAAAATAAATGAAACTTCAAAGCACAGGTGCGTTGCAATGTGCATTGAGAACAGGCCTGACAATTGTTCAAATGAAGAAATAAAGAGGATGCTTTTCTATGGCTGCACGCGTGTCGAATTGGGCGTTCAGATGCCCGACGACGAACTTTACAGGAAAACAAACCGCGGCCATAGGGTAAAAGATGTCATAGAAGCGACAAAAAAGCTGAAAGACGCGGGCTTTAAGGTTGGCTATCACATAATGCCTGGTCTTCCATACAGCAATCCTGAGAAAGACCTTGAATTGTTCAAACAAATCTTCAGCAGCGAAGATTTCAGGCCGGACCAATTGAAGATTTATCCGTGCCAGGTTGTCGATGATTCACCTTTAGCAAAAACATACAAAATCATAAATTTCAAGCCATACCCTGAAAAGGAAACGAAAGAACTCCTGAAAAAGATGATGAAAGAAATTCCCGAATACTGCAGGGTCATGAGGATGATGAGGGAATTTCCTAAAGAAAAGACAATTCTGGGCTTAACAAAATTGGACTTGAGAAAGGATGTTGAAAAAGAGCTTAAAAATTCAGGGGAAAGAATAAACGAAATAAGAATGAGGGAAATTGGCTTCAACAAAGATGTTGATTCTCATATAAAAATGAAAATAACAGAGTATGGTGCAAGCGACGGAAAGGAGTTTTTTCTTCAGTTTGTCAACAATGAGAACATCTTGTTCGGCTTGCTTAGGCT
>CAYXIC010000017.1:0-1113 GCA_964465625.1 Candidatus Woesearchaeota archaeon | reverse complement strand
TTATGATTTTTAATCATTTCTTTCAAGGATAAGCCATAAAAATCCATTATCTTTTCGGCTTTTGCCCTGTCCTCTTGAGCCCCATTCATCATCCCAAGAAGCTGGTTTAATCCTTTTTCGCTTTCCAGAACTTTTTTTGCCCAGACAGAGGAGTTGTCCCTATATTCCATGACTTCTTCGTAAGTATCTTGGCTTATCATTCCTTGGGCCAACATATACATCCATCTTTCGCCATTAAGAAAGACAAGGTTGTGCGATCTTAATCCCATTCCATCCATCTCATTTTCACCCCCTTCATCACACTCTATATAAAAGAAAATATGCCTTATGTCTCCCCCCATGCCTCTTATTGTCGGCACCCACAACTTTCTTGGCGAAGATCCTTTTTTGTCCAAGTCTGCAACATGCACGACATCTCTCCCGTCTACATTTGGGCCCATCACTATCCCGTCCTTGCGTATTGCAAGATGCGGTTTCTTTAGCTTGATTGCCGTTGGCGATGAAAAAAACCAGTCTCTTCTTTCCCCGCCAGATACAACATAATCCAAATTTTTTCTAAATCCCAGGGCTTCTTTTACCATGGAGGATATGTCACGGATAACTCTTGAGTAATCGGTTCCGCTGCGCATAACATTTTCCGATTTCACATAATATGGGCCAATTGTTCCGGAGGTATATGATTCAAATGCCTTGTTCTCTCCCGGAAGAATGAACGCGCCGTTATTGAAAAGAAGCTTGATATGGTCTCTCTCTGATTGGAGGATGTTCATTAAACAAAGATTATTTTTTTGTTTTTAACGATTTATGTTCTCAAAAAGTCAGAACGCCCCGACCAGGAATCGAACCTGGATGTCCTTAAGGACTCCGCTTTCGAGGCGGATGCAGTACCATTGTGCCATCAGGGCCCAAAAAATACAACCAAAAACTTTTTAAAAATCTTTATGATTGTCTTAATATGGGTTCTTATAAAGACATGCGAGAGACCTTGAGCAGGTTGGATGAAGTTGACAAGGATAAGTTGAGAAGAGACATTGATAAGGGAATCGGGTTGCTTAATGAATCAACGGCATTAATTGAGGCTTATTTGGCGAGATTAAGGTCTAATCCGACAAA
>CAYXIC010000016.1:0-13718 GCA_964465625.1 Candidatus Woesearchaeota archaeon | reverse complement strand
ACTAACCAACCCTTTCCTGGATTTTTCTGCAGTTTTTGCACACGTATTTTTGCATGAATTTTCCGTTGCCGATGTTTGCCAAGCCCATGAACTTTTCCCATTCATGCATTCCAAAAAAGCACCTTATCTTTTCTATAAAGCCCATTTTGTATAATCAAACCTTTGCGATTGAAAAAACAGTCTTGACCGCGACGACGACGGTTGATGGAACAAACAAAAATAAAAGGGCGTTCAGCGTGGAGATTATTATCTTTGTTATCTGGACGCCGCTTACCGTAATCCCTCTGAGAGCAACGTCGGCGGCTATCCCCTGTATGCCTGCAAAGCTTGCTATTAAAGAGGCCATTGATGCAAAGAGAAAAGTTTGGACGTCCTTTTCCGCGACAAAAACCCCCACGACAACCCCGAGAACCGCGATTGTTAGGAGTATAAAGGGGTTTGAAGTTCCCCCTGAGAAAACGCCGACTATTATCGCGAGAACAATTCCCCCCAAGAAAGCCCAGGCGCCTATTGTGTTTTCCTCTGACCTCAAAGCCATGGTGTATATAATAATAGCAGGGTCTTTGTATATAAAATTTATGCAAATGGCTGTTTAAAATATATTATAAAAAACAGAAATCTTTATAAAGCATAGTAACTGCAAAATGATTACAACTTAAAATGGGACGAAACTTTTTGGCAGTATTCGCGTCGGTGTTCATGCTTGTTTTGATGCTCGGATTTGCGAGCGCAGTAATAGATTTGTCAGGTCCTAGCTCATTATCTCTTACAAAGCAGGGGACTACATTTACTGTTTCAGAGACTTCAGGTACACTTTTTGACTTGAACACATCGACAACTTCAACATTAACATTAACAGATTCAAATTCTAAGACAGTTGTTTTCAGCGTTACTGCAAACGATTCCACAGACGTAAATTCAGTGCTATTTAGTGTAAATTTATCAAGCATTGACAGCGGATTTTTGATAGACGAATATACAGGGAACATTAATGTAAATGCTACTGAAAATGCTTCTGCAAACACAGATTCAATTATAATTCCCGTAACATTCACAAATTCATTCTGTGACGACGGCGCTGTAAATGATACAGAACTTGAGTTGAACGTTGACATAAGCAACACAGGAGAGGGAGACGACAACGCGTGGATACCTTTGGACAACATAGAGATAGACGTTGAATTCGAGAACAAAGAAGGTTCTGATTTTGACATGGATGATGTAATAATAGAGCTTAACATATTTGAAACAGGTTCTTCAAGCGACATAGCTTCGGACATGATATGGTTCAGCACAGACGATGAAAAGGCTGAAATCGGAAACATAGACGAGGATGAAAAGGACAGCCATTTGTTTGAGTTCCGTGTAGATCCCTCGGAAGTTAACGACGGAAACCACATACTTGTCATAAAGGCGTATCCTAAGGGAGAGGAAAGCGAGACATGTATAGACTACTCAAGCGATTTTGACAACTCAGACTTTGGCACTGATGATTTCCTTGCAGACATCTCAATTGACCTTGAAAACGAGCAGGACAAGATGGTTGTTGTTGACACTACAAGCTATCCTGCAGCAATAGACGCATTCTGCGACTCAAATGTTTTGTTCGAGCCTGCAATATACAACATAGGAAGCGACGATTTTGCAGACCAGATTAAAGTGACTTTGTTCAACCAGGAACTTGGAGTAAACCTTGAGGACGTCATTTTGGGAGACTTTGACTCCGGAGACAGCGCAACAGCTTTGTTCTCGTTCAATGTTCCTTCAAATGCAGTTGAAAAGACCTACACTTTGCAAATGGAAACATTATACGATTATGACAATGATGATGATACCTATGACGAAAGCTCAGAGGATGTTTTCAACGCCTACCTTGTGGTAAAGGGAAACTGCGAAGGCAGTTCAACAACAGGAACAGGAAAAGCGGTAGTTTCAGCAGCCCTTGAATCAGGAGGAAGCGCGGGAGAGGACATGGTTGTCAGAGCTACAATCACAAACACGGGAAATAACGTGGCGACATACATAGTCAACGCGGCAGGATACGCTGAATGGGCATCAACCGCAAGCGCTTCGCCTGCGGCACTAACCTTGGCCAAGGGAGAATCAGGAAGCGTTTTGGTAACACTTGCGGTCAAGGAAGGGGTTTCGGGAAGCAAGACATTCAACTTGGAAGTTGTTTCCGGAAACGAGCTTGTTGCTCAGCAGCCTGTTTCAGTGACGGTGCAGGCAAAGAGCTCTGGATTCTTGACAGGACTTGCAATCGGGGACAATGCGTACCTGTGGGGATTGGGAGCATTGAACGTAATCCTTATAGTAGCGATAATAATCGTTGTCGTAAGGGTTTTGAGGAAATAATTTTTGATTTATTATGAGATTAAATAAAGCTTTAAGTGCAATTGTGTTGACGGGAACATTAACATTTTCAAATATTGCAAATGCTATAGAGGTTTTAACATCTTCTGCAAGAGATTATGTTGAATCTGTTGGAAAAAAGTTAAGCGATTATGATATGAAAGGGCTTGATGCTTCAAATTTCATTGGATATTGCTCATCTGCTCTTTTACGTAAAGCACCAGAAAATACAGAAGCCATTGTTGATTATAGGGCATACCTTAGTAACATCCTTCTTGGTACTTCTATTCTTGACATATGTATGGGGACAGCATTAATCCCAAAAAATGATTCTTTACGGTGATTAAACGGACAAGATTTATCCTCAAAAACAGATATTTTTTATGATAAAAAATATTTAAACTATTTTCCCCATGGCATTTAATGGCCGAAATAAAGGGGGACAGGGGAAAATACCTGGGTATTTTTCTTAGGTACCTGATACTTATTCTCGTCGCAATTCCAAACCTCTTTATTTTTTACCTTGTTTTCACTCCTCTTACTGTTTACCCTGTTTATTATGCAATTCAGAAGTTTCTTGACGTGGCGCTTGTAGGAAACATACTCATAGTGGAAGGGAACATTGCGATAGAGATAATCAGGGCTTGCGTGGCGGGGGCTGCATATTACTTTCTGCTGATATTGAACCTTTCAACCCCTGGAATAAACCTTGGCAAAAGGGCAAAGATGATTCTTTTTGCATTTTTGTCCTTATTGGTCTTGAACATAGCAAGAATTCTGCTGCTTGCATGGCTCTTTCTCGGAGGATTTTCGCCATTGGTTTTTGACACCGCCCACAACCTCTTTTGGTATTCACTAAGCACGGTATTTGTGGTTTTGATTTGGTTTGCAGAAGTCAGGATATTCAAAATCAAGGAAATTCCCATATACTCTGACTTAAAATTTCTCTACAAGAAGATATTTTAATTTAGGCAAAGATGGCATACATTTTTTCCCATTTTGTTGATTATCTGCTAGCACTGATAGGAAAACTGAGCTATTTTGGAATTTTCGTAGGAATGACGATAGAAAGCTCATTCATACCTTTCCCGAGCGAGGTCATACTCATTCCTGCGGGAGCCTTGATTGCAAAGGGCCAAATGGCGCTTCTTCCTGTTTTTTTTGCAAGCCTTTTTGGGAGTCTGCTCGGCGCGATGATAAACTACTTTATGGCGCTTTTTGTCGGCAGAGCTACGGTAGATTTTCTTGTAAAAAAATACGGCAAATTCCTGTTCATAACGCAAAAATCCCTTTCAAGGGCTGACAATTACTTCAACAAACACGGAGAGATAACGACCTTTATCGGAAGATTGATACCCCTTATAAGGCAGTGGATTTCCCTCCCTGCAGGGTTTGCGAGGATGAATTTTTTCAAATTTTTGCTTTATACGGGATTGGGAGCGGGAATTTGGACATTGGTTTTGGTTTACGTCGGCTATTTCTTCGGAAACAACTCTGAATGGATAAGCCAGAACATGAACTTTATTGTTTTTGGAGCCTTGTTGTTTTCAATTGTAATCTTGCTTCTCTATCTTCTCAGGAAGAGGAAGAGCTAGCATCTGCCTTTTCCTTAAGCAAACCGTTTACCTTTGAAAGCGTTTCAACCATAAATCTCTCCGTTGATTCAAGGATTTCGCAATTGTTCACGTAAATGTTGTAGCATGTCAAATATGTCTGCTGAATTTTTGTTTCGTTGCTTTCTATTATGTTTAGGTACATGTACTTTCCCGAGCTGTCGCAGCCGAGAGTTTCGTTTTTTATCACTTTTGCACCAAGAACCTCGTACAGTCTGGCAAGGTTCGCAACAGCTATTATTCCGTCACCCTGGCAGTTGAGGTTTCCCGTGGAATTTATGACAACTGTCTGAACCATTTTCAACTCTCCGCTGAAAGACACGTTTTCAAGGATTCTTGGGTCGTTTCTAAGGTAAAAGTTATACTCTGCTTTCCTATTTTCGCCTATTGTTATCGGCAATGAGGTCTGGTATACCATCAGGCATGGTTTTGTGTCGCAGAAGTTCACTTTCTTGAAGTCAACGCCTTTGTAAGTGAAGCTGTTCATGCTGTTGATTGCAAAATACCCAAGAAAAATCAGCGCAATTATTATTCCTAAGGATGCAAATATGTTCCTCAAGGTCCTGTTCTCATTTTTTCCCTGTTTTTTTCCTTTGGCCATTTTTGTTAAATTTGCTTTTTTGTTGTTTTTTGATTTAATGAAAATATCCTTTTAAATCTTTTAGGTTTGCTAAATAAAAGTTCTGTTTAAAGAACCTTTCCCATTTCATTCACATGCTTGCTTCAACTCCCCAATATTTATCCACATTCATATGCATGCAGTTAGTATTGGCGAACTCAATTTTAAGTTTAATTAATTTATTCCTAAAATCCTGAACAAAAAAGCGTCTGTTAGTTCTGTGAGGTCCTCTTTTTTTCCACTTATGAAGACGCAGTTTCCCTCCTGCCTGATTTTCTCATCACCCTCTGTGATTATTATGAAGTTCTCCTCACAGGTTTTTACTGGCAGGCTTTCATCGCATGTTTTTCCTTCGGGGCAGGCGTTTTGAATTCTTAAAACAAAACCAGCCATGTTTGTCCTTATCTCGGATTCCTGGTTGAAGTCTTCTGAATAAATGTAAAGCGGCTTGTTTTTGTAGTCGTCAATCCCATTCAAAGATGAGTCAATTTTCCCAACTTCATTTGGATTGTGCCTGAAAATAAAATCCTTGTCGAGATGGTTTAGCGTCCAGAAATTTCCCTGATGCGCAAATTCAAGGCCTTTGTAATTAAAGGTCTCCAATTCTGTTTTTGTGCTGCTTGTGCCTGAAAACAGGACGCTTTCAAATCCGTAGGCTATGACGCTGACGAACATTATCAAAAGCAGTAAAACCGAGATGATCCATTGATTCCTCCTTTTCTTTTTTTCCTCCTCGTACTGGGACATTATTTTTCTCATTGTTTATATCTGAAACCAGCATATAAAAGATTTTTGATGATTGGAATTTGCTTCGCTCCTTCATTGATGATTTTTATTATAGGTAAAAACCCCATCTAGTTGTTTTATCGATTATAGATTTTTATGCATGGGTTTGATGGTTGAATGTCTTGTTTTGCAATGTCTCTAAAAAATCTAGCGAGTTTTACAAGTCGGCATTTTTTCTTTAGTTCCCACTACCCTTTTAAAAAAGAAAAGAAAAAGAAAAAATAAATTTGCCTTTATGGATTTATTGTACAACCAATTCAGCACTTGTTGCAGTCGTACCCTTGTACTTCTTGCCAGCCGAAGTGTCGACTGACTGAGTCCTTAGGTATTTGGCCGCATTTACAGTGTCTGAGACATCGTAACCAGCTACAACCAATGCTATCTTGCCTGTCGTGTACTTGTCCGCAACGCTTTGGACCAGGAATTGTCCCGAGCCAACGCCTGTTGCGTCTGTGAAGGCCGCTCCGCAGTATGCCCCTCCCAACACGTTAGCGGCAACCGAGTTTATGCAGCTACCTCCAACGACGATTAGGTTCTTTGAGCTTACCGAGCTGACTTCAGAGTCTTTTACAAGAACATCTCCAAGCTGAGTAGCGCTTGCTGCGCTTGATGCCGAGCTTATACTTGAAGCACTTTCACCCAAATACAATTGCGAGTATACCTGGGATTTTGGATAGCTTATTGTAGCTATCTTCTGGCTGGAAGTACTTGCATCTGTTGTCACAAGTGTTCCCCACCAATCAATATCCTTGGTAATATCGCTGTCGCTCTGCAATGTTGCAGACGAGTTGTAATAGGATGTTGTGGTTCTTACTGAATTGACTCCAACTCCGTCAGTGCTTGTTCCAGCTGGCGCAGCTTCCATGTCAACAACTACTGCTTCGTAAGCATTGTTATCATCCTTTTCTTCGAAAAGAACAACTGCTGGTGCTGATATAACTCCTCCTGCACCTGCTTCAGGATTTATCAAACTAATAAGTGTCCTGTTAGCTGAATTTCCATATGTTGTGTTAACAGAGTCAGCGGATATGTTATACGTTAACTGTCCGATTGTGGCAGTAGTATAATTTCCAGCAAAAGTTTCACCAACACTGAAGTTCATTGTAGCTGTAGCTGCCCCAGTAACCTTCCAGTTATTATTGGAATCGTCATAAGTAAATGTCAATGAAGTATATCCATCCCCATCAGGGAAATTCAATACTGTAACTGCAGCAGCAGTTCCATTAACAGAACCTATATTCAAATTCAATGGTTCGTACAATGCAAGATTTGCTCCATTCTTTGTCTGTATTGTAGGATATAACACAAAAGTACTTGTTGTTGAAGAGTCTCCTGTAGGATATTTGACAGTTGCATAACCTGAGTCACCTGTGCCTAAAAAGGTTACAGTATATTGCTTACCATCAATGCTTACAGTACCGCTTCCCTCCGAAGTGAATGTGGACGCATAAATCTCACTGCTCAATACATCTTGGAACTTTACTTCATCTTTTGTGTAATCTGTTCCAGTATTGTTGTAGATCTGATTTACCTGTACCAAGTGTCCGTAGTCTTCATTACCGACAATTGTGTAGTCATCTTCCGTAAGGTTAGCGCTTTCATGCACATAAATGGAGAAGTTGCTGTCATCAGATAATCTCCAGTTTGCAGGTTTAAATACAGGTACATTTGCTTGTTTAGTCCCATAAGTTGCGTTGTATGCAAACAAGAATGTTTTCGCATTTGCATTACTGTCTGTCATTGTTAACGACATAGCAGTGTCTCCTGAATTCTGTATAGAGATTGTCTCTCTATTTACATCGTCAAGAGGCGAACTTATGCCTGCAAAATCCAGCTTGAAGCTTCCAAACATAGGGTCTACAAATGAAGAACCTGAAAGGATAGCGTCATTGCTTGAATCAGCGGCAAATACCGCAACAGCTAATTCTGTTGTTGCATTAGGTCCTCCGACAATGTATACCAAAGTCCCGTCAATTGGGTCAGCATTATCTCCTGATGTAACTGCAGAACCGCCCGTAAGGGTTAGCTTTTCAGCACCCACAACTATTGTTGCGGTCAACTTCAAGTTTGTTTCATCAGCGGTTTGAACCGCAATTGTAACTCCGTTGACTTTCTTTGATGCCGCTTCACTGATTTCCTTGCTATCACTTACACCCGCACTGTTTGTAACTCTAACAGTCGCAGCAGTGTCGGATGCAGAGACCAATTCAACAGTGTACTCATTTCCACCAATTGTCACACTTATACTTGGAGCGTCACTGCTTAGGCTAACCTTTTGGGCTTCCTTGAGCAATACCAAGTCAGTAGTGTCTGTTGCCGAAGCAACTGTGAATTTCTGTCCAAACAGCACAATTTCCTCACCTTCTGAATCAGCGTGAGTGAAGTTTATTGCACTCATTGTTGCAGAGGCATTGTACAATGGAGAAGTTCCACTGGTGTTCATGCTAAGTCCTATAACAGGGTCATCGCTGCTCTTTGGCTGCTTTTGAAAGATAACTTTATTAGAGTGATCTCCTCCAGCACCTCCTCCAGCGTATAATTTCACAGTTGAAGTTAATTTTGAACTGACATCTCCTTCAAAAGTGTAATCAGCTAGAACTGTTGGCAAATCTGTTTTCGTCAAAGTGGATTTAGCAGTGTTCAAGGATGTGTTAAGCCAAATTCTTGTTGAACTTGTATCCAATGAAACTATTTCCCCGCTTGTACTTGTGCTTGTTCCACCGCTAGTCCCTGTCAAGTAGGACTGTAAGTTACTTTGAAGGTTTCCCGCCTCAACTGCGTCAAGGACAGAAACTCCCGCACCTGTACCGTATACCACTGCGACGTCTGCATTTCCTCCGACAACAAAAGGTGCCGGGTAGTTTGCAGCAGCTGCCAATCCGGCAGTCATGCCGACCATTAAAGCGCTTGCTCCTATAGCCGATATTTTTCTAAAATTGAACATCGTTTCTTTTTTTATACCTCCTTTCACCTATGTAATATATGCTGCCTAAAGCAACAATCACTCAACGATAGCCATAGGGTTGAACTATCTGTCATGTGACTATGAATCCCCTATTAAAAACGCCCTTGACAAGGCGCAATATCATTGAATTGATTTTCCTTTAAAAAGCTTATTGTTGTGTAAATGGTATTTTGCCAAAAACACCCTATTTTTAGGGGTTTTATTTATAAGCATTATGGTACTACTTATTGATTACTTGTTTTCTTGGTATTTTTGTGCAAAAACATTTATTAATCCAATAATATATCTTATAAGAGATAACATATATGTATAGAATATACTTTAAAAAATAGTTTAGAATGAAAATAAGCGTATATATCTGTAAAAAATGGCAAAAAAATCAAGGACGAGGGACATAACGATTACAGAATCCCAGGGAGTGTTCTCGCTTTTCAAAAAACCCAAAAACACAAAGGAGGAATACGACTTTTCCGGCATTTTCGCGTTAAGACAATTGCTTAGCAACGAAAGGGCGAGGATTCTTCACGTCATCAAAACGAAAAAGCCAAGGTCAATATACATGCTTGCCAAGGAGCTTGGAAGGGGCTTTAAATCGGTGAGCGATGACATAAGGCTTTTGGAGAGGTTCGGCTTCATAGACCTTATTGAGGAAAAGACCAAGAAAAGGCCGAGGCACAGGCCGGAGATTGTTGTTGACGAGGTCAAGATAAACATCAAGGTTTAGTTTTTAACAGATTTATTTGCCGCCCACAAGTTTGCGGAATTAATATTGGATTAATGCGGGAAGAATTTGTTACATATCATCTAATAAACACACGAGCCATGCGTGAGTGCTATTCTATTAGTAATAGGCTGTAAAAACTATCCTTGCATTCTGGAAGAACTGTGCAGAACCTTTTGAGTTCAGCGTTTTATTGCCATTGAATTCGTAAAATATGCTATTGCTTCCCGCGGTTATGTTCAATTCATACCCTCTCACAGGCCTGTCTGTTCCAGAAGGCCAGCTCTCGTTCAATATGCCGCTCATTTCAAAGTTTAGGACGTCGCATGTATTTCTACCATCCAAGCAGCTTTCCTGCCTTTCGCAATAGAATATCAATCTCTGAATGGACAATGCCTGCAAGTTATCGGAGCAGCTTGTCGTGTACTGCAAAAATGACTGGATGAAGCTGTCAACCTCGTAGCTCTCAACAGCCTCTTTTTCAGGATTTTTCAGCGAGAGGGCTATGAAGACAAGAAGTATTATTGCGACGACTATGATTATCAATGCAAAACCCACTATCTCCTCCTGGGCTTTTTTAGGGAATTTCATTTTATATCCTCACTATAACTTGCCTCAATTTTACAGATATTTCTTGGGCCTAAAATCTCAACATAATTGTAAATATATTTTTGATTTGTATTTGTTACTCTAAATCTTTTTATTTTATGTCTGTGCTTTTTGGCAAATTTTTGTAACTCATTTTTTGAATTAAAATAAATCTCAAATGTCATGTTTTGGGTTATTTCCTGCTCTTTGCCAAACATTAAATTTATTATAAAATTTGAATTAGG
Organism: Candidatus Woesearchaeota archaeon; assembly: GCA_964465625.1. Lineage (GTDB taxonomy): Archaea > Nanobdellota > Nanobdellia > Pacearchaeales > GW2011-AR1 > CAZLQA01. The sequence goes on along the minus strand of CAYXIC010000016.1, from coordinate 3,829 downwards.
AATTTCAAAAGTAATCCAATTTGGAGAATTATAATCTCCTTTTGTCTCAACAAAAAATTTGTTTAAGAATTTTCTGACACTTTTTATGTGTTCTTTACATACCAAATAACATCCATATCTTTTCATTTAATCAGTTGACCTCCTTGTAGCTCACCATCAGTTTTGCAAGTTCGCATTTGTTTTCGACTCTCGTGCTGTCCTGAGAAAACTCTTTCCTGCACAAGGACACGAAATTCGAGTGCTCTGCGCTTATTTTGCCTTGATGAATCTTTATTATGTTGCAGTTTGGGTAATTGGCCAAAGTGCATTCTACTTCCTTTCCAAGGGAAGGGTATATCTTCCTTATCTCTATGTTTTCAACGTCCCAAAATCCCTGGTATTTGGCCTCTTTGGCTTTTAGGGCCATGGCCTTGTCTGAATCGATGCAGTTGATTCTCGCGTTTCCAAAACTTTCCCCGCAGGAAAATTCAGGGGAGTTTGCAAGCCTTGTAACGAGCAAAAGCGCGTTTTTTTCCTCAAGAACGTTTACATTTTGCGTTAAATCTGAGAGCCTTATTTTCAATACGAACAACCCCACAAGCACGAAGAAGAAGGTTATTGCTATGAGCATGAATGCCATTTGCTGTATCTTTAATTGGGCTTTTTTATTCATTTTTTATTTTCCTACTCACTTGTGCTCGCAGATATTTTTTATTTTTAATACCCCTAACATTCTGTGTTTGCAGATCTTTACTATTATCATCTTTTGCATCTCTTTACCAATATTTACCATTAACATCTTTTTTCTTTTAGCATTTTACCACAGCCTGCACTCCGTTAGACTGTTCTTTTTTTCAATGTCCTCCGACAGTTGGATCATGAAATTGTCCAAATCCTCTGAATTATTGAACGAGTTTTCACGGTTCGCAAGCTGAAACAGCTCTGGATTGAGGTTTGAGTTGCACTGCTCCAAAGAAACGATTTCAGCCTTGTCGGCGTACAAAAGGCTTAATTCATTCGCCCTTTGCATGATTCTTTTCAGCTGGCACTCATAAAGGCCTTTGGTTGAGAAAATGGCAGAGTACATCAGGCTGTCTGTGTAAAAGTACATTCTCTCGTTGTTTTTTTCAACAATTCCTCTAGCGTAGTCTACAAGAATGTCGCAGTTCCCTTCGGATTGTGAAGTGAAACACACTCTTGTGCTGTCTACGGCACAGTTCTCAACAGCCAGGTTTTCCTGCCCGAGGTCAGACAGCTCTTCCTCCACGCTTTCCGGAGCGTTGATGAAGCAGTATTTTTTATTGGAAGAGGTAAGATAAATTACATCCGTTATTTTGAACGGAAAGTTGAAGGGCTTTGAAAAAAGGTAGAAAGTCCTTCCTTCCTCGTAATCGCCCGAGAATATGTACTTGTTTGAAAACCCAACGTTGACGTCTGTTTCTGTCCATTTTCCGAAATTGTACTGGGAAACCCTTATCACCTGCCTTCCGAAATTGCCTTCTGTGCTGCAGCCGTTGTATATCCTTGTTTCCTGAGGCACTGAAATAAGATTTTTCTTTCCTGTCTCAAAGCCTGTTTCCAATGGGTTAAGGAGTATCCCTATCTCCCTTGCCGAAGACGCATCCAATGCAGTCTGTTCTGTGCTTATGACCTTTGTCGCGGCGTATATTGCAAGGAAAAGTATGAATGCACCGACTATAATTGCGAAAAGCCATGCGAATGAAAACTGGAGAAATGCTTTACGATTTTTCTGAAAGAAAAATTGTTTTGCAAAAAATACCTGATTTTTTAGCCTTTTGCTTTTCATCTTATTCCGCTATCGTCACAAGCGCCTCGCCAAAATCCTTTTTTATCGTGAAGCTTATCTTTCCCTGGTTGTTCTTTATGCAGAAGGGATTCTCAACCTCAGTCATTCTTTTTATGTCAATGTGCTTCAATTCCTTTGAGTCCAAGCCCTCGCCGGAGCCCACCGGATAAAAGAACATGTTTTCGTTTTCATAGTAAACCTCGTAAAGTCTTTGATAAAGCACAGAGTTTTCACCCCTTTCCTGCTCCGTGTAGTCTGCAAAGCAAACATATTCTATCTTTTTTGGAATGCTGTATGTTTTAACTTCCGATCCCTGGGAGCCCTGCCAAATCCTGTCAACGTCTGACTGGAAATCGTTCAGAAATTTTCCGACTTCTACGGACTTTTGTATGCCGAGGAACTTGCTTATCGCGAAAAAGGCGAACGAGATGAATGTGACTATGAGGATTATCGAGAAAATCATACCAAAAGAAAGGCTCAACTGGGCTTTTTTTCCGTCCATTTACATGGGATACAAACATTATTTAAAATACTTGCCATTCAAAATTAAATGCAGGAAAAAATCTTGATTGCGGGAATGGCTTTCTTGCTTGTGGGCATATTCCTTTTGGTTATCGGTAGCTTTATTGGAACATCCGGCAGTTCAAACAAAAGCAAGGTCGAGACAGCGTTCGGAGGCTTTATAGGTCCGATACCATTCGGATTCTTTTCATCGTGGAATGCGCTTTGGGTATGGGCAATATTTTTAATGTTCCTTTTTCTGTTTTGGGTAATCGCAAGGAGATTTTTTTAAATGGTAAATTGCATAATTGTTCACGGTTCAAACTCTACAAAAAAAGGGTCTAAAGAAGGATTGCCGGAGAATGAGAGACATTGGAAACCCTGGCTGAAAAGAGAATTGGAGAAAAGAGGAATTAGTGTTTCAAATGAATTATATCCTAAAGATTGGTTCCCTAATTATGAGGATTGGAAAGAGATGTTTGGAAAAAATAATATCAATAATCACACCGTTTTAATTGGGCATAGCGCAGGAGGCGCGTTTTTAGTGCGTTGGCTTGGAGAAACAAAAAATAAAATAAAAAAATTAATTTTAGTGTCTCCTGGAAAAGCAGGAAGAGAAACGAGAAAAAAATTATCTAATTTATACGGAAGAAATACTTATAAAAGCATTAAGAATTATGTTGAGAATGGAATAATTGTTTTTACATCAAATGATGACATTCCAGTTCATATAAAAAATGCTTATGAATATGAAAACGAATTACCTGCCAAGGTTATTTATTTGAAAGATAAAGGACATTTTACTTTGGGAGATATGGGGACAGAAGAATTTCCAGAATTGCTTGAAGAGATATTAAAATGAAAGACAAAAGGGTTTTTTTGGTTCACAGATGGGACGGAACATCCAAGGATGATTGGTTCCCGTGGATTAAGAAAGAATTGGAAAAGAAGGGCATTAGGGTAAGGGCGTTTGATATGCCAAACACAGGACACCCAAAAGTGGAGGAGTGGGTCAAACACATGGAGCAGAACATTAATCCGGATGATGTTGACGAAAACACCTACTTCATAGGGCACAGCATTGGGTGCCAAACCATTTTAAGATACCTGGAAAAACTCCACAAGCATAAAAAAGTCGGAGGTTGTGTTTTTGTTGCAGGCTGGTTTAATTTGATTAATTTGGGTTCTGAGGAACTTCAGATTGCGCACCCCTGGATGACATCGTTAATACATTACGAAAGAATTTTGGACCACTGCAGCAACTTTCTGGCGATATTTTCAGATAATGACCCTTACGTGCATTTGGATGAAGCAGAAAAATTCAAGGAGAGGCTTGGGGCTAAAATCCTAATCACGAATGGAAGGGAACATTTCAACGAAAGCGAGGAGCCCCTTGTTCTCAGAGAGACATTGAAGTTCATGAAGGCAAAATAAAAATTTAAAAATGCCGTAGTGCCTAATTATGCATGGTGTTCATTGTCAAGAAAAAAATATCCGGAAAAGAGTATTTCTATCTTGTTGAGCGCAAAAGGGAAAATGGAA
>CAYXIC010000015.1:0-13813 GCA_964465625.1 Candidatus Woesearchaeota archaeon | reverse complement strand
CCGTTGTAGCACAACAGTCTTGAATACCTGCTTCCGGGAAGGTTTTTGTCCTCGCTGCTTGGGGTCGAGCACCACGTTTCTCCGTGTCGATAATCTTGCCCTTCGTAAGTGCAACTTAAGTCACGGCATACATTTTCTCCAAATTTTGGTGCTGCAGTATCTATTGTGCGGTCGTATTTCTTTCCCGTGCTTCCAAGGAAGTAATCGCAGTTTCCGCAACTAGGGGAACCGGCATTTCCATTTGCGCTGCTTATGCCGCAACTGTCAACTTTTAATACAACCTCTCCCCAATAAGTTTTGTCTTTTTGCCTGTCTGCATCATAGATGTTTGCAACGTTTCCGCACGTGTCCAGGAAGTAGACCTCGTCTTTTCCGTCAACAACAGTTGTCTTTTCGCTTGGTCCGCAATTCGTGGCAAGTTGCTCGGCAGAGCAAAGCAGGTCTTCATGGAACTCTGCGTTTGCGGTGTTGTTTATTCCGGAAGAGGTAATTGTGTTGCATTCATCTCTTGTGGTGAACTTGCACGTTCTTTCAAAATCCCTTTCAAAGACACAAGCCCCCTTGACTTGCGATGTTGCGGTTGCGATACATTGGACTTCTGACTTTATATCTGTCCTGTAATCTGTTTCAAGTCCGTACAAAGATGACAACTGCTTGCACCTTGTCTGTGTTACAAAAGCAGCCTGGTCTCCGATCAAACAGCAGCCTAGGGAGCATTGGGGTATCTCGTCGACTTCTTTATCAAACCACACGCCTCCTTCGCTGCCGTCGTTGTTGGGATTTTCGCAGACTTTCTGGGGACTATTCTCAAGGCATGTTCCCTCCTGGCTGTCAACACAAGTTCCTAACTTGCAGTATGAAGTCGCGTCGCAGCTCGTGGGAGCAAACCTGTAATTTTGGTCCACATTTGCCAAGGGAACGTTCTGGCACCAAGCTCCGTTTGTTGTTCTTTCCGCGCAGTATGTGTTCAGCTGCGTTTGGGATTGCGCAGAAATTGATATTGTTAACATTAAAGAGAACAACATAAAAACCAATGACAGAAAAGCCAGCTTATTATTTTTAATACAAAACTTCTTTTCCGCAACTTTTTTATTCATCATTTTCATTTTTCACCATTGTTTTATTCCTTTATTCCGGGCGGCCAAGCTATGCTCCTTGTTGCAAATTGGAACACTGTACCGTCGTCCCTGTTTGTGAGTATGTAAACCTTGCTGCCGTCTGTCTGCTTGTTTTTTTCAACCTTCAGGTTATGGTAGTAATCCATGTAAACAGTTGTTTCCGAATCGCCATAGCGCGCTTCCATGTTCAATATGCTGTTCGTTATGCCTATGAGCTCGTAAAGGCTCCTGTCAAGCGAAATAACCAGTTCGTCATACCTTTCTGAACTTTCCTTCGTCAATGTCAAGGGAGTCTGGAAAGTTATCCTTATCGATTTTGGAATCAATTCAACGTTAGTGTTTCCCTGACCTATAAGAACCGTGTAACCCTGGCTTTCAAAATTGTCTTTCAATGAATTTAGGCACAACTCCCTCTCGTCAAGTATTTGCCTTTCTATTTCGTTTTCAATATGCTCTTTTAACAACGGCTGCTGCATCGTGCATGTCACATAGTATTCAGATGTGTAGCAAAGATACTCTATGTTTGTGTTTTGGTAAAGAATGTAATTGTTAGGGTTTATGCTTCCTCCTTGAAGGGAAATCGTGTCAACAACCTCTTTTACAGCGTCTTCCATGCAGTTTTGCATGTAAACGTTTGGATTGTTCGTGCTTATCCCGAAACCAGTCTGTATCTTGGGAAGAAAGAACCATGCCAAAAATCCCAACGCAACAACCAACACGGCAATTATGACAAAAATCGTTACCTGTCCCCCTTTGTCCATTTTTATATTTGGCTGCTCTTGTTTAAAAATTCTTTGGGATTTCCCCAAATTTTGGAAGATTTTCATTTTGTTTTCAACTCGTGGTGACCTTTACCGCGCATTTTGAATTTTGATTGTCCCACAAGTCCTTGCACTTTATGTAATATGTCTTGCCGGAAAGCCATTGCGTTGAGTGGCTTGTTGAAAATCCTATTTCCATGCCGTCTGCCTGCGAACTATTTCCAATGTCAAAGTTGCATCCCTTGGAACTGTCAAATGAGACATAGCATTTTGCAGGCTCGTTCGTAACAACTATGAGGTCTCCTGACCTGTGAAACGTCCTTACGGCTATAGGCGCGCTGTTGTCAGAGTTGAGATTAAATTCCGCGTCCTCAACAGCCTCGTTTCCCGCATCGTCAATGCATTTTATTCCAATGTCATAGTTTCCTGGAACAAGGCTCAGCTTCTGGCTGTGAAGATTTGAATTCGTGTTCAGAAAAGGTATGTAGTTTCCGGCCCACTGGTATGAGCAAGAGGCCTTGCCGCCGGCGCTCCCTCCGGAAGTCGCCACGTTAAGTTCTATTGGGAAAATGGCGTCGCCGCCCCTTATTTCCGTAGGCTTTTCAAAATTAAGGTCTATCTTTGAATTGTAAAACACGCTGATGCTTTTTATTTCCAAAATTCCCTTGCTTGTCTCAAGGCTGTAGACAAAATCCTCTGAGTTTGCGTTTCTTTTTCCCTCATCCGCTGTTCCGTTTAGCCAGGGCTGGTCCAAGCACCTTATGTAAAACGTGCTTTTTGTTCCTAAATTGCCAAGCGTTGTGGAGCACGGCCATCCTATTCCCTCATAGTCGTCAAGGTTTGTGCTGCAGTTCATGGAATTTTCCATCTCGTTGTAATTCCTTCCTTGTATTGAAGAATACCTGCACTCGGCAGGCTCATTTATCCACATGGTGAAATTGATTTCATTAGTCCCGAACTTCAGCTTTGCGTTGTTTGCGGGAGATGTTGTAGTGAGGGAGTGAAGCACAGGCGTCACGTCTTCTCCGGAATTGACGCAGAAGTTTACAGCGTAGTCGTCAAGGTTGAAGTTTCCGAAGGAATCCTTGCATTTCACGTAAATGCTTATGTCTCCCACAAATCCCTCTATTAAATCGCCGGTTATGTTGTTTGCGTTAAGCAGTCCGAGGCTCAAGCCGCCGACGATAAACCTGTGGTTTAACGAATAAACAGTGCCCTCTGCGGGATAGTTCTCCATGCTTTCATAGTCCGCGGTTCTCTTGAAGCTCCACTTGCATTGGGCGTATTCGTCTGTCTTCAGGCTGAAGGTCACGGGAAAGAATTCGGGAATGCATTCTCCACTGTCTTTTTTAACATCAACACTTCTTTGCTGCGGATTTTGGAATCCATATCCAGAGGTTTCAACAATTCCTGGAGAAATCGTCGGCGGCGTGGCTTCAAAGGAAAGGCTTTGGCATATCGGCGTGTCTGTATTTTCATTTATCAGTTGGCATGCCTGCCCTAATGATTCGCATTTGTACTTCGTGCACGGCTTAAATGGATCGCTGTTGCATTCGTCGCACTTGCTTCCTCCGCTCGGAGCCTCCCAAGGCAGGCATGTAAAGTTGACCTTGACCTTTTTTGTCTTTCCAAAACCGCCGAGGATTATTATCGCTATTATTATTGCAACGACAACGTAAGCACTGAAGATTTGCCCTTGTGTTAGCAGTTTGTTTATGTAGCCTAGCTCCTGCGCTATTTGAATTGCCCCTACTGTTCCAGCAACCCCTGTCGCCATTGTCAATACAGTTGCGGCATCACCTGAAATTCCAAGCGCATTAGCAAGGAACTTTCCAACGTAAACCCCAATGATGTTTCCAACAGCTGCGACGCCGAAAGGTGTTATTGCATTTCCAAGAGCTGTTGGCGCCCCCGCAACTGATTCGCCTCCAAGAGTGGCAAATTCTCCAAATTCTAATGCGAAATCGCCGCTTAAAATCTGGTCAAAAGCCCGTTCAAACAGTCCCAGGTTCCCGGTTGCGGAAAGAATTCCCGTGGTAATTCCCTTCGCGCCAAACTCTGCAATAAGTGCGTTTGCACCCTCTGGAGTCAGTTTGCTTGCATTTGTTTCCTCTTCAATTGCGGATATGAAATCGTCCTGCGTGTGGGTTTCAATGTATTTTCCCTTCTCGGCATCCTTATACTGGGTGTACTCTGTCCAAGAAACGCTCGGCGCTCCCGAAACCTTTATGTTGTCTGTTCCATCGCCGATGTAATTGATGTAGCTTCCACAGTCTCCCAATGACGTGCAAAGGTTGTTCATTTTTTCCGAGAATTTCTTTTTTTCACACTCGCAGTTTGCAATGCACTTCCATCCTCCGAATAGTTGCTTCTGGTAGATTACAGTGCATTCGCGGTTTGCTATCGAGCATATCTTGCTGTTAAGGTCAGATTGGTCGTTTTGGTCAAAGCCTTTTGGGTATTTTGGCGTGCACATGCTGAATTTGAAAAATTTGTCAACATCAACGTTTGTTATTTGGCATTGGGGATTTTCGTTGCACCGGCTTTCTTCTGCCTTGCCGTTGCTGTTAAAATCAATGCACCTTATGGCCTCGTTCACAAGGCATGAAGCCGTTGAAAATTCCTTTCCGTTTTCCGCTATCACTCTTTGCGTGCATATTTGGCCTCTCGCGGTTCCGCACACGTCAACTTGCACTTTTCCATTGTCGCAAGATGCAATGTAGTGCTCGCTTCCCACAGGGTCCTTGCCATCGCCGAATTTTGAATCATAAATGCACCATTTCTCGCCGTTTTTCCTTTCCTTTCCGCTTTCGTCCTTGCATGTAAGGTCCTTGCATATGAAATCTCCGCTTGTCGGCTGGATGTTTTCCGCCGCACCGCATTGAGTGCTTTCAAACCTATTGCAGTTTCCGCAACTTTTTAACGAATTGACATTGTCAAGGTCAACGCTGCAACCGGCCTGTGAAATTTTTTCCCAGTAGGCTGGATTGGAATCAGAATTTGCCTTTGACGAATCGTAAACGTTTGCTATGTTGCCGCAGCTGTCAACGAAATGAACCTTGTCCTGAAAGCATGTTGTTTCCTGCGTTGGAATGCAGGAAGTATTCAGCACGGGATTTGTGCAGAGCAGATTTTCATGGAATTTTCCGTTCAGCGACGAGCATTCGCTTATGGTTACAAACCTGCAGTTCCCTTGAGAGATTATGCACGCGCCTTTCTTTAAACTGCCTAAGATTTGCGGAAAGTCCAGTTCGCCCAAACCAACGCGAAAATCCATCTCAAGCCCTTTTGACTGCGACTGTATCTCGCACTGCTTTTCGGTTGTCAGCTGGACGTTGCTTCCCAAAACGCAAGCTCCTGTCTTGCATTCCGGAACAGAGCTTATGACTTGCGAATTCCATATCCCACCTTTTGTTTCACACTCTTTTTTAGGGGAATTTGCGGCGCAGCTTTCTCCTGAGTTGAAAACGCAAGTTCCTGTGACGCATTCAGATGTCAGGCTGCACTTAGTCGGCAACGGGCTTTCGCAGCTCTCCGGATCTGAAGAAGCCAGGTTTGAATTGACATCCTGGCATAAAGCGCCGTTATTTGTTTGAAGGCAGCAGTTGAAATTTACCTCTTGCGCATTTACAGTTGAAATCTGCTTTATCGACACTAAACCGATTAGCACATCGAACAAACTGCCCAATATCTTTCCGATATCAAGGTCATTTTTTTGGGAAATGGATCCGAATTCATAGTAATTAAACTCCCCAAGCAGGCTGCTTTCAGCGTATATGCCGCTGAATAAAAGAAATATCTGAAGCATGGCTATGAAAAACCAAACCCCCAAAATTTCTTTTTTACCTGTTTTTTTCATTTTATTTTAAAGCGTCGGCGGTATTGCGCATCCTCTTACCGCAAACCTGAATCTTTCCCTGCTTTCGGTGTGCTCAATGTCATAAATGTTGTCCAATGAATCTGTTTTTATCCTGTCTATTGAAAATTCCGGGTAAAAAACGCTTATTCCCGAAATCTCCGCGTAGCAGAATCTTGCTTCCTGGTTGACGATTTCCTGCACAACCAGTGAGATTTCATACATCTTGCTCGGTATTTCCGCCTTTATGTCCTCTTCGCTTATCGTCTGCCCTGACTTTGTCAGCGTTATTTCCGAGTCCGTCACAATGGAGACTTTTTCAGGAACTATTGTTATGTTAAAATCCTCATAGTCAAGAGAAACCTCGTAGCTGTTTTTTCTGAAGCTGTCCGCCATGCCGTTAAAACAGTCCTGAACGTCGCTTCTTACATATTCCTTTATTTCCCATCTTAAATCATCTATGAAAGCCGGCTTTTGGTTGATGCAGGCAAGATAACTGTTCTGGTTGTAGCAGAGATAGGTTATGTTTATTACGGGTTCGTCCTGAAACTGGAATGCCTTTGACGGCTTGCTGCTTATGTAGCCTCCTCTTAGAGAAACGTAGCCTATTGCTTCCCTCACCTTGTTTTCCATGCACGACTCAAGGTAGGAGGAAGGATTTTCCTCAGAGGTTCCCGAAGTTTGCTGGACAGCGGTTTGCCTGAACGCAAAGAACATGGCTATGGATGCCAAAACCACGAGGGCGGCTATAACAAAAATAGTTACCTGCGCCTTTCTGGTTTTCATTTTTTACTTTTCAACTGTTTAATTGCATCCTCGATAACATGTGATTTGTTCCTGTATTTTCCTTGTTTTGCTAAATACTCAATAATCTCAAATGTTTCTTTGTCAATTGTCGCAGAAATTCTTACAATTCTGCTTTTATACTCTAATTCTTTAACCTCTATCACAGGAATTTTTAGCTTTACATTCTCCTTTATACAAACAACTTCATCCGCTCCTTTGGGATTGTGTTTGTGAAGAATAAAATTTGAGGAAAGAGTTTCCAATTCAACTCTGATATTTTTCCCTTTCCTTAACATTATGAAGTCTGGAAATTTTCTTTTATTTATTTTGACTATACCTTCATATCCTATTTTTTTGAAGTTTTTCTCGAACCATTTACTGAACTCAGATTCACTTCTAATGGTTTTCATTTTAACAACCACAAATTAACCCCCTTTTTTTTAATTCTGCTGACTTTTCCCACTAAAACTAATTCAAGAAGGTACTTGTCCGCAGTGTTCCAAGATATTTTTAACAATTTGGCGATTTCAGAAGATGTGGCTATCCTATTTTTACTAAGAAAATCCAATATTTTCTTATTATGAGATTTCATATCATTTATCATAATAAATTTAATATGTTTTTAAATATGCTATATAATATGTATATTATTACTAAAGAATGACTGTATATAAATGTTTTTGAGAGAACTCCTATGCAAAATAACGGTAAGGCAAAAGCTGCCTGACTTTTCTTCCGCCGCTGACGGGTTGCATGCGGTATACGTTTATTACATCACCCGGTTTAAGGGAATACCTTGACAGCCTACCGCCGTCTTCAGACATTTCCCCCGGTTTTTTTAAAACCTCAAAACCGTTTTTTCTTTTTGACAAAATACCTTGAATCCAGTCCATATTATGGCCAATGTTCACAACAAGAACCTTTTTCCCGAGATGCTTTTCAAGTCCTCTTTTGGTTATCCTTAGCATATCAGTCCTCGTTTTCTATCCTTGGCGCGAGGACAAAACTCAGTCCGAAGTCCTGACCCTTAAAATCCATCCTAAGAGGGTGGTCTTCTGAAAAATGGACAAGCGTTTTGTCGCACAACTTGGCGCCTTTCATGAACTTTTGGAGGTACTCAAGGCTGTATTTGGACCTGCAGTTCTCGGCCCTTATCCTTGCCTCTGTTTCGGAGAACTCGGACCTTGCGGAGTTTAAGGATTTGGCCTCTATTATGAACTTTCCGTTTTCGATTATGAACGAGCACGCATCGGCAACGACGTTGCAATCCTCTATGGAATCCGTCAAGTCCGGGGAGTTTATCTCAACGGCAGAAGAGAAGTTCATGTTTGAAATCTTTTCCTGAAAGTTTATGTCTTCTGAATCTATGTTTATTAGGTTCAGGGTGAAATTTCTTTTTATCCTGTCCTGTATGCAAATCTTGAGCATGTTTTCTTCCCTTTCAAATTCCAAGGAGCTTCCCGAACCGCATCTCCTTAAAACCTGCTTAAGGTTGTCAAGGTTTATTCCCAAAACCTCATCCTTTGCCTCAAATCTGCTGAACGCGGATTTTGAAAGGCTGAAGTTTACCAGGGAGACGTTTGCAGGGTCCATCGCGGTTATGCTCATTCCCTCGCCGCTGAATTTAATCCTGACCTCTGTAACGAGTTCGGATATGATGTCGACAACCCTTGCAAGCAAAGAAGGATTTTCAAGTTTTATGTTCATTTTTATCACAAAATCACGCGTCTTTTAAGCATTGTTATCCTTGAGTATAGGGAAACTATATAAATGTTTTACCTCATCTTTTTTTATGCCCGAGGAAAAGCAAAAAAAGGTCAAAGAGGTTGTTTTTCTCCACTATTCCCGTCCCGAGGTTCAGGAAGCAATATTTAATTTTTCTGAAAACAGGGAAGTTGTCCCAAGTTATATGATGGAGAGTTTTGGAAAGCGCCCGGATTCGTTCCAGTACAAAAACGACATTTTTGAGCTTGTCAAAAAAGGCGCGACAAGCTTCCATTGCTCGGAGGAATTGTGGAAAGACCCCCTTCAACTGTCAACAGGCCTGACAAAGGAGCAGATGAACAAGTTGAGGACAGGATGGGACCTTCTCATAGACATTGACTCAAAATACCTTGATTACAGCAAGATTCTTGCGGAGCAGATAATAAAGATACTCAACTTCCACGGAATAAAAAATTTCGGGATGAAATTCTCCGGAAGCAAGGGCTTTCATTTGATTGTTCCTTGGAAGGCCTTTCCAAAAAAAGTAAACCAGATAAAAACGGCCGACATGTTTCCGGAATGGCCGAGGATAATTGTCGAGTACATAAGCGAAAGCGTCAAGAAAAAGCTTGTGGAAAAAATAACCGACCTTTCAAGGCCGAATAAATACATAAGGGACTTTCAGGCCTCAAAAGACGTGGTTCCAGACATGATCCTCGTTTCCCCAAGGCATCTTTTTCGCGCTCCTTATAGCCTCCATGAAAAAACAGCGTTGGCAAGCGTTGTCATAACAAAAGATGAACTTGAGAGCTTCCAGCCTAAAAACGCAAATCCGCTTTCAATAAAGGTAAGAAATTTCCTTCCTGATGCGAAAGAGGGCGAAGCCTCTGAACTGCTGACTTCTGCTCTTGACTGGCACAAGGAATCTGGAAGAGGGGAGGATTTGCAAGGGGAAACAGAAAGAAAAACTTCTGACTTTAAGCCTGTAAAACTCGAAAACGTATCCGACAAAAATTTTCCCCCGACAATTCTGAAGATTCTTCAGGGTGTGGAAGACGGAAAGAAAAGGTCGCTTTTCATACTTTTGAATTTCTTCAGGGCGATAGGAATGGAAAAAGATGAATTGGAAAAGAGAATATATGATTGGAACAAGAAGAACAGGGAACAATTGAAGGAAGGGTATGTCAGGACGCAGATTTCATGGAGCTACAGAAATAAAATAGTCCCCCCGCCGAATTTCAGCAAGGACTATTACAAGGGAATAGGCATAGTTCCCACGGAGGAGGAAATCAGGTTTAAGAATCCGGTGAACTATATGGTCAAGAAATCAAGGATAAAAACAAGAAATTTTAAAAACTGAGATTGTTTTAACAATAAATGAAAGAGAGGCTTTTGCTGTTCTGCTTGTTCGCGATTATTCTGTCTTCTTTTGCAGCCGCCGCGATTGCCGAATGCGCTGCTGGCGACGACGCATGCCAGATTGACAATGGCTATTCGTGCCTGAACGACGAGATAAGCAACAAAACCTGCTCAAATTTGGGCTCTGAGGAAAAGGTGTTCTCGCTTCTTGCAACCGGAAAGTGCAGTTCAGAGGTTAAGGATGATTCAAAGTACAAATCAGACATAAAATACACCTCACAGACAATTTTAGGAATGCAGGAAGCGGGCTCTGTAAACAGCGACGCTAAATCCTGGCTCTTTTCTAAAAACAGGACAACCGACAGCATAGACTGGTTTTTGGAGATAGAAAGCCCAAACCAAACAACCTGCACTGTCAGCTATTCAAGCTCAAACACAATTACAATAAATGACGACAAGACAATAAATTCTGTCACCGGGGGAAGCTGTTTGACAAAGTCTACAAACGGGTATTGGATAAAGATAGACCAGGGCTGCTTTGACGAGGAATTTGAAGTTTCATGCGACAGGCAATTCCTCACAACCCTTTTGTACAAAAGCCAGAATTCAGATACGATTTATGTTTCCGAAAAGGCAAGCTCTGCCTCTGCCGGCGGAACGGCAAAGGAAAAAGTGGGTTCATTGTGCTTTTCAGGGTCAGGGAGCTCTGGAGCATGCAATTACGAAGAGACTTTGTGGGCTGCGCTTGCATTGAATGCAATTGGAGTTAATGTCTCTGACTACATTCCATATTTGGTAACCCAGGAGTTTGAAAATGAAGACCTTCTCCCGGAAGCGTTTCTTTACAGGCTGACGAGCAACGTTGAATTCAAGAACCAGCTTCTTGCAAAGCAGATAAACAACAAATGGTGGGAGCTTGATCAAGAAAGATATTTCGGAACAGCCCTTGCACTAATGCCGCTGCAGTATGAGGAGCCGCAGCAGAAAAAAGATTCTCTGAATTGGCTTTTGAACGAAGCCCAGGAGGAAAGCGGCTGCTGGAACTCCGAGAACATAAGGGACACCGCCTTCCTGCTCTATTCAATTTCTCCGAGGGCCACTTCTGGCATCTCTGGAAGCAGCTGCATAGGCTCTGGATTTTTTTGCCTTTCCCAAATAAACTGCCAGGGAAACGTGCTTCCGGGATACAGTTGCTCTGGAGCTTTTGTATGCTGCGCCCAAGATCTTGTTTCAGAATCATGTTCGGTTCAGGGAGGGGAAATTTGCAGCCCAAGCCAAAACTGCGTCGGTGTCAACTCAGTGGTGTCTGAAGCCTCTGGTTTAGGGAGCGGAGAGATATGCTGCCTTCAAGGAACATGCCAAAACCAGCAAACCTCTGCCTTGTCGGAATGCGAGACCCTTGGGGGAAGCTGCAGGCCTTCAAGCTGTCTGGATAACGAGCAAAAAACTTCAAATTCCTGCACCTTCAGCGGCGATATTTGCTGCATTCCAAAAACAAAATCAGGTATTTCATTGTGGATATGGGTTCTTTTGCTGCTAATAGTTTTGGCTGTCTTGGGCATAATATACAGGGACAAGCTGAGGCCTTATTGGTTTATGATGAGGTCAAAATTCCAGGGGGATAAGGGACCTGCTTCCGGAAGCATTGTGAATTCGGGACCAAGAAGCCCTCCCGGATTTGGGCCGATGCCTCCGACGCTGAGAAGACCAATACAAATGCAAAGGCACGGTCGTGGAACGATGCCGAGGAGATCTCCAAGGGCAAGATCCCAGGGAGAAATTGACGAGGTCCTGAAGAAGCTGAAGGAGATTGGGAAGTAACACTTCATTGAAATTAAACTTTTAAACATCCCTATCTTTGTTTATCTATGAAAAATATATCCGTCATACTTATTACGCTGATTTTGCTGCTGAATCTTATGTCTGCAGCAGACATAATCATAAAAGGCTCCTTTGACCAGGGGGAGACGCTTGTTGCAAAAACGTCGGGAAGCTTTTTTGAAGCTGTTTCCGAGGAAAACGTTGTCTTTTATCGCGGCCATGTGAGGACCTCGATAGTTCCCAATGTCGAAAAAATAAACAACGACTATTACATTTACGGCCAATTGGCCGACAAGGCTCCCGGAAATTACTCAATTGCGATAGAAAACGCAAGGCATTTTAACGGCAGCAAGATAGAATCCTCAAGGATAGAAAAAAACTTCACCATCTCGGAAAACTCCGCGGAATTCTCAATTGACAGGGCTGCAATAGCTACAAACAAGAGCTTTTCCATAAAATTGGTGAACCTTAAGGACATTGAGATCCAGGTTTCCATAGGAACGAGCGAGGGAACCTCTGACGGCATCAATGGCGAAGGCGATGGCGGAGGATTTTTTGCCACACTTTTCGGAAATCCCGGAAACTCGGATTCAGGCCCGGGTTCGGAAATTTCATCCGCAACTCTTAAGGCAAGGGAGTCAAAAAAAATAGAATTTGAAATTGAAACCAAAAACCCCTTGTTTTACTACATAACTTTCAATTCCGAGAACACCGGTTACGAAGTTCCGGTTTATGCCTCTCCTGAAAACACATCTGAAGGGGATATTGAATTGAGGCTTGAACCCTTTGAATTGGAGATACAGATGGCCACGAATTCCGAAAGCCGAGGAGTGTTCTACATTGTGAACAAGGGAGCGGATGTTGAAGACATATTTTTGATTGTTTCGGAAGAAATTGAGCCATATGTCTCTTTGCCCGTAAGCCAAATAGACAGCATAAGCGAGAATTTCAGCAAAAAAGTTGAATTTGACGTCGTCTCTGATTCGGAGGAAAGAGTCATTGAAGGAAATATCGCGGCAATCGTCGGAAACGATGAACTGCAAATATTGATTCCGATTACCCTGGAGTTCGTAAAGGATTATATCCCTGTTGACGGCAGCGGAAACGCGATTTCCAAAACCTGCTCACAATTAAACGGGAAAATATGTCCTGTCAATTATACCTGCTCGGGAAGCTTTGAATACGCTCGCGACGGGGTATGCTGCCTTGCTTCTTGCGAAGCACCAAAGGAAAAAAGCCCGACCGGAAAAATAATCGGCTGGCTGATAATAATTGTTTTGGTCATTTTGGTCGTTTGGTTTTACCTTAAAAGGTACAGGAAAGTCGAGTCTGTAAGCGATTTGATGAGGGTTTTGAGGAGATAAATTATGAAAATAGGTACTGACAGATATTTTGATTTAATGGCAAGAAGAGCCTCTCAAATGGCAGAGTATCATCTTGGCGTTATGACTTTCGCATGGACATTGGCCTCTGTTCCCCATTTTGTTGCGCTTTACTCATCACTGGATATGATTGCTGTTCCCAAAGAGTTTTTGGGAAAAAGAAAAGGAGGGCTTGAAATTAGTCTAGCGAAAAGGGATTGATAGTTTTGACTTAAGATTAAGAGCTTTTCAGGAAATATCCGAAGTTATAAAATAATATTCTCTTTATGACTTTTTTTTCTTATCCGTAGGTTTTTTCTTTCTAATTTTCCCCTCCGGCTTTTCCGAATTTGCAGAACTTCCCTCAAGAACTTCCCTGAGCCTCTTTTCAAGAATGCTTTTTTCAACCTGCACGATTCTCGCCATCTCGTCATACCCGTGCAAACGCCTCGTGAGCTCGTTGAGAATGTCGTTCCACCCTGTATTCGTCAAAACTATTGCCTCTGGATTTATTATTTCTATGTGGGCGGGCATGTATTTGAACATCAGTATGACAAGCCTTAAAATATCCTTTACTTCAACTTCTATTTCTGCAAAGTTCATGTAAAAGTCCTTTTGCTTTTCCATCTCTTTGGAAATGTTTATCTTTTTGCTTACCACAATAACGTCCTTCTCGCCCCCAATTTCCTTTATTATCCTCTCAAGGGTTTCGTTCAAGTGGCTTGGGGGCTTGCCTATGACTTCAACTATGAACATGGCATTTATTCCCTTTGTCTCCTCAATCGAGCTCATCTTTTTTGGCCTTTTTCCTCATAAAGAACAATAGCGCAAGCAGAATACAGAAAACTATCAGACTGTAAACGACATAACTATTGTACGGATTTTTATTAACACCCTCGGTTTTTATATCTTTTGAGTCAAGATTTATGACTTCACCTACAATGGCGCTTTTGTTAGCCGTGGTTTTGTTTGAAACCGCGCTGAGATTTGTTACCTTCACTCCGTTGACTGTCATTTCACTGCTTCCATCTTGGCTGGTTGAAGTTT
>CAYXIC010000014.1:12500-14005 GCA_964465625.1 Candidatus Woesearchaeota archaeon | reverse complement strand
GAATATTCCATTTCATTTCCATCACCCCTCTCATTTTTCAGTAGTGACAAATAAAATCCGTTTATAAATTTTTTTGTCTGGAATATTCACCACCAAGGCCTAGTAATTTTTCCACAAAACAAGCTTTCCCTTATCGTCCCTGAGGAACAAAGTATCGCCGCTGTCGGTCCAGACATAGTCCTCGTTTTTCCAAAAGAGATTATTTTCTTGGTTTTCACCATCCCCAACCACGACCCTCACCTCACTGTTGTCTTTCAAGTTAAACTCAGGAAACGTGAATTTTTTCCTTCCCTCGTCCTTTATTTCCCAATTCGTAATCTTACATTCAAAAGAGCATTCATTGTAAAAAACAGCTTTCTGGTTTTTGTGGGAAAGTTCTCTCAGCTGGATGCAATTTGCGCAAACGTTTTTGGATTTTTCGCAAAGATTTTTGTTGTTTTCTATGCAGTTGTTCCAGGCTTTTTTGAATTTGCTATAATATTGGTCTTTTCCTGAAGGAAAATAAAAATTGCCCAGGCCGTTTTCCACAAGCCCAAGATTGACGTTTTTTCCGTCAACAAAAATGTATCCAAGAGTCCTGTTGTAAAGGTCTTTTTTTTCCTTTCCAAAAACGATTTTGACTGTCTTGTTCAAAACCTCTTTTTCAAGAAAACCCTTTGCCTCAGAATAGTATTTTTCATTTCTTTCAGGAGTATTTATTCCAAGAAGCCTTAGATGCTCGCCGCTTTCCAATACGATGGTGTCGCCGTCTATGACTCTCCCGACAATGCCTGTTTCAGAATCCTCCAAAAAATCGGCGAATTTTTCATCTAGAAAATTGTAGTTTATCGCTATTAGTGAAATTACAAGAATTGCAAGCAGCAATATCTGGTCCTTTTTGTTGTCGTTCATTTGGACAGCCTTGATATTGTTTTATGTCTAAAACAATTTGTGATATGGTCATTGGTCATTCCCACCGCCTGCATGAAAGCGTAGCAAATGGTCGTCCCGACGAACTTAAACCCTCTTTTCTTGAGGTCCTTGCTCATCTCGTCCGAGATATTTGTATTTGCAGGAATCTCCCCCATTTTTTTGAACCTGTTTTGAACGGGTTTTTTGTTTACAAAACCCCAGATATAATTGTCAAATGAGCCGAATTCTCTTTTAATTCCCAGAACCTTTCTCGCATTCTCAATGGCTGAAAGGATTTTTAGCCTGTTTCTGATAATTCCTTCGTCATTTAACAGTCTTTTAATATCTTTTTTGTTATACTTTGAAATTTTCCTTAAGTCAAAACCATCAAATGCCTTTTTGTAGGCTTTTCTTCTTTTGAGAATTGTGCTCCATGAAAGCCCTGCCTGGGCCCCCTCCAAAATAAGCATCTCAAACAGCTTTTTGTCATTATGAACAGGAATGCCCCATTCCTTGTCATGGTACTTAACCATTGACTCATGTTTTGCCCATTCGCATCTTTTAATAATCATTCTTTATAGGAAGGATTCGAACCTTCGCAGTCCTTAAACCCC
>CAYXIC010000014.1:8774-12490 GCA_964465625.1 Candidatus Woesearchaeota archaeon | reverse complement strand
GCCCATTCGTATCTTTTTTACATTAACTGCGAGAACAAAGATCTAAACCTTCGCAGGCACTAAGCCACTGGATCTTAAGTCCAGCCCGTTTGACCGCTCCGGCACCCCCGCCTATTTTTTAAAAATAAGACAAACTTAAAAATCTTCTTAGTATGTAAATATTTATTAGTGCAGAATTTACCCATCTTTTAATGTCTTATTCAGTTGAGATACTTGTCAAGAGAAAGCCGACTGTTTTGGATCCAGAGGCAAGAGCCATAAGGAGTACTCTTGAAAACATTGGTTTTAAAGGAATCAATGGCTTGGAGATGGGAAGAACATACACCTACACAACCATTAATGAAACAGAGGAGCTTGCCAGACATGAAGCAGAAGAAATCTGCAAAAAATTGCTTGCAAATTCAGTTAATGAATACTATGAAATAACCTCTGTGAAAAAAATATAACAAAACGACTTTTAATGTTTTTTGTGTTAAAAATGCAATAAATTTATTAATCTCAAAAATGATTTTTTAATATGAAAAAAAGAAACACAAAAAAAAGTGTGCTTTTTGTGTGCACGACAAATGTTTTTAGAAGCGTAAGCGCAGAATATTTGCTGAAGAAATATCTCAAAAAAAACGGAATTTCTGGATGGAATATAGGCTCTGCAGGAACAATTGCAAGAAAAGAATCCGTAGACGAAACGACCAAGAAAGCTCTGTTTTCCATGGGTGTTGAAAAAATAAACCACAAACAGAGAAAATTGAGCAGGGAATTGCTGAATAGCTATGACATTGTTATAGCAATGGCCCAAGACCATGTTGACTTCATAAAAGAGGAGTTCGGCTTTACCGATGTTTTTTTGTTCAACGAACTTGCAAAATGGAAGAGAACATCCATCCCGGACATTCAAGATATTGTTCCAGATTATGAAACAAATGAAAGAGCAATGAGGAAAGGCATATTTAGAACAATTGGATACATAAACTCAAAAATGCCAAAATTGTTCGCCAATGTATCTGAAAGATTCTACCTTTTTAGCGATCTTTTGGATGGGAAAAAAAGGCACAAGAATAGTTTTCCTTTCATAAGACTGTACGAAACAAAAAACACGGTGGCATTCATGTCAATAGACATTCCAGAGAAGGAAGATGGCCATATACTTGTCGTACCTAAAAATAGGTATTCAAAACTTGAATTTATCCCTGATTATGTCCTTAAGGAAATTATCCTTTCCCTTAAAAAAATAGGCAAGGCTCTTGATGAAAACCATGGAGGGTACAACATTCTTTTAAACAATGGAAAGGATGCCGGGCAATACATATTTCATACCCATTTTCATCTTGTTCCAAGAAGAATGTTTGATAGCATTAAGATGGGTTGGTGGAGAAACAGAAAGCTGAAAAAAGAGGAATTTGTGAATCTCAATAAAACCATCAAGAATCAAATACGAAAGTGAATCTTTCCACAAAACTTTTTAAACTATTCTCAAAATAACTATGAAATGGCAAAGGAAAGCTCAATAGACAAGATAAAGAGGCTGATTTCAAACCAGAAAAATATTAGGAACGTGGCAACAAGCGCGCACATACACCACGGGAAAACAGCATTCACAGACAATCTTCTGGCTGCAGCCGGAATGATGGCTTCCAAGTTTGCAGGCTCTCTTGACGAGGGAATGGCTACGTGGCAGCACGCCGACGAGCAGGAAAGGCTGATGACCGTCGACGCTGCGAACGTATCTATGGCCCACGAATACCAAGGTCAGGAATACCTAATCAACCTGATAGACACGCCGGGACACATTGACTTTGGGGGCAACGTTACGAGAGCCATGAGGGCAATAGACGGGACATTTGTGCTGATTTGCGCCGTAGAGGGAATAATGCCGCAGACCGAAACGGTTTTGAGGCAGGCGCTTAAGGAAAGAGTCAAACCGGTTCTTTTCATAAACAAGGTTGACCGCCTGATAAAGGAAGTCAAATTGTCTCCCGATGAGATGCAGAAAAGGTTCACGAAGCTGATAAACGATTTCAATCTTTTGATAGAGCAAATTGCCGAGCAGCAGTACAAGGAGAAATGGAAGGTGAATGTCTCTGACGGAAGCGTCGCCTTTGGCTCTGCCAGGGAAAACTGGGCGCTTTCTGTTCCTTTCATGAAGAAAAAAGGCATAAGCTTCAAGGACATTTACAAGATCTATGAAATGGACGAGAAAGGAAGGAAGGAGTGGATATGGAAAAATGCTCCCTTGTACGAGGTTGTTCTTGATATGGCAATAAAGCACCTTCCAAATCCCGTCGACGCCCAAAGTTACAGGATTCCAAAAATATGGCACGGCGACAAGGAAAGCGATTTTGGAAAAAGCCTTGTGAATTGCGACCAAAAAGGAGAGCTTGCGTTTGTCATAACGAGAATTGTCATAGATCCGCGAAGCGGAAAGGAAATCTCCGCGGGAAGGTTGTACTCTGGAACTATGAAAAACGGAATGGAAGTTTACTGCAACAACGCAAAATCAAAAGGCAAAATACAGCAGGTTTTGGTTTACAACGGTATAAAGCCCGAGCAGCTTGATTCTGTTCCCGCCGGAAACGTTCTTGCCATTTCAGGGCTGAATGCGGATGTCGGAGACACAATCACCGTTGGCGAGCAGACATCTTTCGAGGAAATAAAGCACCTTTTCCAGCCCGTGATAACAAAATCAATAGAGGTGGTTAAGACAGCAGACCTTCCGAAATTAATTGAAATCCTAAGGCAGGTCTCAAAGGAAGACCCTTCTGTTAAGGTGGAAATAAACGAGCAAACCGGAGAATCGCTGATAAGCGGCATGGGGGAATTGCATTTGGAGATAATTGAAAACAGGATAAAGACAGAAAAAGGCCTTGAAGTCAAAACCTCTGCTCCGATAATAGTCTATAGGGAAACTGTCGGAAAGGAGTCAGAAGCAATCGAGGGAAGAAGCCCGAACAAGCACAACAGCTTTTACATAAAGGTCCAGCCGCTAGAGGAAGAGGTTTACAAGGCAATAGAAAGCGGGGAAATTTCCGAAGGAAGAATCAAGAAAAGAAACGAGGAAATGCACAACAAGCTTACCGAGCTTGGCTGGCGCGGCGATGAGATAAGGAACGTAAAGGAAATTTACAAGGGAAACATGTTTCTCGATGAAACCCGCGGGGAAGTTCACATAGGGGAAATTCTTGGAATGGTCATGGACGCATTTGAGATGGTCATGTCCCAAGGCCCTTTGGCGCGTGAACCTTGCATGAAGATGAAAGTTTCGCTTGTTGACACGAGGCTGCACGAGGATGCAATTCATCGCGGTCCCGCACAAGTTTATCCCGCTATAAGGGAATCAATCACAGAGGCGATGAAATCCGTAAACGCATTCCTCCTCGAGCCGATACAAATCCACGTGATTGAGGTTCCGGAAAGCTTTCTCGGAGAGGCTACAAAACTCGTCGGAAGCAAAAGAGGGCAGATGCTTGACGTCAAGCACGAGTTTGGAATGGTCGGAGTCAAGGCAAAGATTCCCGTAGCGGAAATGATTGGCTGGTCAAACGATTTGAGAAGCGCGACAGAAGGCCGCGGCGTTAGCTCGCTGCTTGACCAACTGTTCGAAAAAACGCCCAATTCAATACAGGCGGATGTCATAAGGAAGATAAGAAGCAGGAAAGGATTGGCTGAGAACCAGTAAAACAAAACAAAAAATTATTATAGCCCGTTATTTTTCGGTTTTT
>CAYXIC010000014.1:7342-8674 GCA_964465625.1 Candidatus Woesearchaeota archaeon | reverse complement strand
GAGAACCAGTAAAACAAAACAAAAAATTATTATAGCCCGTTATTTTTCGGTTTTTATGAAAGATAAGGAGGAATATAAGAAATTTCTGATAAGCGATAATTTTAGGCACTGGAAAATCTATTTGCATGAAAACCAGTATTTTTTGGGAAGATGCTATGTTTGGGCAAAACGGGAAGATTTTGTTGATTTTTTTGACTTGACAAAGGAAGAAATTGAAGAATTTATTCTCATAACAAAAAAATTGAAGGAGTCTCTATCAAAAAATTTTAAGCCAGATTTGTTTAATTATGCCATATTCTCCAATGTTGCGAAACACCTGCACGCCCACGTAATACCAAGATATAAACATCCGAGAAATTTTTACGGATTTAATTTTGTAGATGAAACCTTTGGAAAGGATTTGATACCAAGGCCAATATCAAAGCAAGAGGAATTCAGCATAAAATTCACCGATGAAAATTATGGAAGAAACTACGCCCCGTACAACAGGGATTTTAAGGTTCCGGAAGAGATTTTAATGAAAATTAGGAATGCAATTAAGGATAGGTTGAAATCAAACTAAATATTTTTAAAACAGTTTTCTTCAGGAGTTCATGGCAGATTTGGTCAACATTGTGCATCCCTACACGATAAAGATTTTTGGAGGGGAGTTGATTTTAACACCCGTAGAAAATTTTCTAGATAGGGATAAAAAAATAGCCAATTTTTTAAGAAAATCCCTGGATTTGGGAATAAAGATAGTAAAGCATAACTCAAGCAGCAGATTTTATGAAATGATGGCCTATGGGGCAATTTCATTAGACCCCATATTCGGAAACTTGCTGATGGATGAAAGAATGGAAAATGTGTCAACAATCTCTTCCACGGGCTTGCCTCTTGAGAACGAAAAACCAGAGGGAATGAATTCATTAGAATGGGGGATGGCAAAAGAAAGAGCTGATTTGGATTCCCATTTAAGAGACATAATCGGAAACCCGTCAAGAACTTTTTATTTAGGGGGATATTTTGACACTTGCATAAAAAACATGGCTTTGCATCAAAGAAGAAATTACACACCAAATGGAGAGATTTTCTGTATAGAAGAAATATCAATATTGGGATTTCCTAAAAAAGAAGCGCAAACAAAAAGAGAGTTGGAAAAATCATGTATATGGATGATTTCTTACGAAGAAGCGATGAAAATGATTCAGGAAAACAACGCTTCAAGAGCAAAAAATTTATAAAGGATTATTTTTATTAAACAGTGCGCAATTTTCTAAGGAAAATTAACATTTAACATGGCAAAGGAAAAACCAAACATGAACGTCGTGTTCGTGGGGCACGTCGACGCTG
>CAYXIC010000014.1:2277-7242 GCA_964465625.1 Candidatus Woesearchaeota archaeon | reverse complement strand
ATGGCAAAGGAAAAACCAAACATGAACGTCGTGTTCGTGGGGCACGTCGACGCTGGAAAGTCGACAATAGTGGGAAGGCTGATGTACGACACGGGAGCTGTTCCGGAGCAGGAAATGACAAAGCTCAAGGCGGAAGCCGAGAAGCACGGAAAAATCGGATTTGAGTTCGCATACGTCATGGACAACATAAAGGAGGAAAGGGAAAGGGGAGTTACAATAGACCTTGCCTACAAAAAAATTCTTACGCAGAAATTCCAGATTACAATCATTGACGCTCCCGGGCACCGAGACTTCGTCAAGAACATGATTACGGGAGCATCACAAGCAGACGCGGCATTCCTTGTCGTTGCAGCCCCAACAGGTGTAGAGCCGCAGACCACAGAGCACCTTTGGCTTTTGAGAACTGCTGGCGTGAAGAATGTCGCTGTTGCAATAAACAAAATGGACGCTGTAAAATACGACGAGAAAAGATTCAACGAGGTAAAGGAGCAGGTTTCCAAGTTGCTGAAGCAGGTTGGCATAAACCCTGAAAAGACACCTTTCATTGCTTGCGCAGGGTTAAAGGGAGACAACATCGCGAAGAAATCAACAAACCTCCCATGGTATAAGGGACCAACAATAATTGAGCAGTTTGACCTTTTCCCATCGCCGGAATTGCCCACAAACCTTCCAATGAGAATGCCTGTGCAGGATGTTTATGAAATAACTGGTATAGGGACTGTTCCTGTTGGAAAAATCATTACCGGAATAATGAAGAAAGGCCAAAAGGTCATGGTTCTCCCCGGAAGGACCGGAAAGGGAATTGAGGGAGAACTGAAGACAATAGAAATGCATCACGAGGTTATTGATCAGGCGGACGCCGGAGACAATGTAGGAATCAACATTCGAGGCGTTGGCAAGAAGGACATACAAAGGGGTGACGTAATCTGCGAGGCAGCGACGCCGGTTCCGGTAGTTGAGGAATTTCTGGCAACAATCACTGTGATAAATCACCCGACTGTTTTGGCAAAGGGCTACACTCCTGTATTTCACGTTCACACGGCGCAGGTTCCGTGCCAAATCACAGAGCTGATAGCGCAGATAAACCCCGCAACAGGAGAGGTCTTGAAAGAGAATCCTGACTTCCTAAAAAACGGAGATGCCGCACGGGTCAGGATACAGCCAAAAGGAAATTTGTGCCTGGAGACAAACAAGGCAAACCCCGCAATGTCAAGATTCTCTATAAGGGACGCTGGCTCAACAGTCGCGGCGGGAATGTGCACAGAGATAGTGAAGAAAAAATAATTCTTAAATCATGATGGAAGAAGACAAAACAACAGAAGAGGACGGCGCCATGGAAGAGATGGAAAATGAGGGAAAAGAAGAACCCATGGATGAGGATGCCTCTGATGAAGTAGAGGAAGACAAGGAAAAGGCCGAAGATTCTTCGGATGAATGATTACAAGGTAATCATAAACAACTTTTTTATTTTTTAAACATGGGGTTTATTTTTTATTCAGTTATACCTTAACAATATGGGCAGGGCGGGCGAAATTATACCTTCAAAGGGTTTTTGGCCAATAATAATATCAGATTGCGAGCAAAGCGAGTGCAATATCTTTATATAATTCCCCGAACATTATGAAACATGTCGTGGAAAATCTTCTTCAGCTTCATGTTCTTCCTAATAGCGATTTTTCTTCTCGCCTTTTACTGGTTTTTTCCGTTCAACACCGTTGAGTTCTACAAGGAGCAGGAGTTTCCAAGGAATTTCAATTTTACGCTGAACAATTCAGAAGAGAGCATGCAGTTTTATGAAAACATGAGGTTTCCCAAAAAGGAAATATCATACAACATCACAGACTGCCCGCTGCAGAAGGAATATGACATGAAAAGGGCGTTTGAGACAGTATCAAACCTCACCATCCTGAGATTTTACCCGACGAACAACCCTTCAGAGATTTCAGTAACATGCGAGGAAAGGCAAAGGCAAGATCCCAAGAACGGATTTTTCATAGCAGGCGAGGGCGGACCGGCAAACATAACAAACACGACAAACTTCAACGTCATAATAAGGGGAGAGGTGCTTCTCATAAGAAATTCAGGCTGCCCAAACCCAAATGTGGGAATCCACGAGCTTTTTCACGCGCTTGGCTTTAAGCATTCCCCGAACCCCGGGAGCATAATGTACGAAGTCACAAACTGCGGACAGCAGATTGGCTCTGATCTTGTTAACGAGGTAAACAGGCTTTATTCAATTCCAAGTTATGCAGATTTGGCGATTGAGAATGCGTCTGCAATAATGCACGGAAAGTACCTTGATGCCAACGTGACTGTGAGAAACCACGGACTAAGCAAAACTGCAAACTCAACGCTTGCCGTTTATGCCGACGGAAAGAAAATAAGCGAGATAAGCATAAATGAGTTGAAGATAGGATTTGGAACAGAGATATCGTTCAGGAATCTTGTCGTGCTTCAGCTGAACACCAAGGAAATTGAATTTTCCCTTGATTATCAGGGAAACGAGTTGGAAAAGGGAAACAATAAAATAAAAATGGAAATAAAGAAATAATCAGTCCAGTTCCTGAAGATCCAGGTCGTCAACATCCCTGCTAAAACCGTCCTCCGGAACCTCTTCAGCCTCTTCTTCGCGAAGAATTTCGTCTTTCATACCTCTTTTGGTTTGTTTTGTTATTTTTTTAAGAAAATACCTATTTTTAAACTCTTCTATAATGCAGTATACCCTATTTTACCGAGGACAAAACTTTAATAATGCCTTTTCGGCACACTCGACTCGGAAACAACGTCATATCCCCATCTTCCGTAGCCGTCGTCGTAAATATTCCTGTGGAAAAACCTTTCCTCGTCATAAGAGCCTATGTATTTTGTTACCGACTCTGTCCTTGTCCTGCCGTAATCGTCCTTGAAGCGGAACTTTACGGTGAAGTAACCTCCCGAAGGCTCAAGGTTTTTTACGTAAACAGAATAGGTGCTTATGTCATTTCCGAAAACTCCTTTTGAATAATATCTCCTTCCGGCGTCATAATAGTCCATGTTTCTATATCTGCCGTCATAGTAATCGCCGTTGTAATTTGAGTGCCTGTATTGATAAGGGCCTGTTTTGTAGTTTTTATCCTCGTAAGAAGTTGAATATATGTTGAACGAGTTTGAGATTACCGTGGTTTTTGAATCGCTTTCCGCTCCTGAACTAACAACAATCAAAACAAGGATAAGAAGCAGCGCGACGAAAATCCCACCTGCAAACATCTCCATGACTCTTTCCCTTTCCATGATAAATTACATAATTGGAATTTGTATTTAAGGATTGTTGGGGTTGAAAGGTTGCTTTAAAAAATAAAAAATCCCCCCACCAGGAATCGAACCTGGGGTCTCTCGGGTGCTGCTCGGCTTTTGGGGTTTCATTTAATTTCCAAAACTTATGGAATATCCGCCTTAGTTGAAAACTACAGCCAAGCGCTCTAACCACTGAGCTATGGGGGGTTAATATTAGAAAAATAATCTGTTTTTAAAAGTTCTTGTGTTTCGTGCCTGCAAGAGATTCAATCCTCGACATCGCCGCTTCTCTGCTCCGCGACAAAGAAAGCCCTGTTTGACTCTGCCTCGTGGATTTTTCCGTCCCTCTCGTAAACCGCCGTCGCCGTCGGCAAGGCGAACTTTCCTATAATACCTATCTTTGAGTATATTATGTAGCTTAAAACCCTTGTTTCCCCGCTTTCCAGCTTTTCAAACTCCCACTCCACCTTTCTTGCCTTTTCGTTCACCCGTTTAGGCTTTTCCGCGCCGAACCTTTCGTAGACCTTTATCAAAGGCGGCAATCTGTCTGTAACACTTATTTTTTCCACATAGGTCTTTGCCTTGACCATCAGGGAAACCTTCAACGCAAATTCCCCTCCCTTGGCATTGACAAATGAAACCCTTTTTTTCAGTGTGATATTTGTTGCCGAATAAAGCCTTGCCACTATCACGACCGCAATTATGAAAACCACCGCCATTAACGGAATTAGCCAGTTTGTCTTCACTGTGATTTCCAATTCCTCGCCGGGATTCACTTGCTTAACCCACGTGTAATAAATGCCCAGCCCCTGGCGCTCAACGCCGTCCGGTTCCGGAGAAAAGCTGGTGAAAAGCCTCGAGATTATGTTCTTCTGCACGACGGTTTCAGTGTCCGCGACGATGTTCCCCTCATTCTTCTTGCTTATTATTTCTGTATTGATGATTATTCCGATGTCGTTTTTAGTCGATGTTAAAATGTCCTTTTCAACAAACTTTATTGTTCCCTCCACATTCGCCGTTTTTCCGTACGCGCCAATCTCCGCGTTCAGCGTGTAAAATCCCGCCATGAGTTTCTTGAAGTCCTCCCTGTTCAATTTGATGTCAAATTCCTGTTTTTCATTCGCGGCAAGAGTGAAATTCCTCTCGATGCTGAAGAAAGGGGAGCCGAACTTGACATTTACATCCTCGAAATTAAATGCCTCTTTGTTGTATATGTAAACCTTCATGGAGCTCGTCTCGGGATTTATTTCTCCAGAGCCTATTTCAAACATATCCTCAAAGTCCACGAACTTTATTGTCAGATTGTCGGAAATTTCGGAATTGTCCTGGCCCCTTATGAAATACCTGAAGGTGTAGTAGCCGTTGTATTTGAAATTTTCCTTGGGATAAACCATCAAGTTCACGATTTTTATCTCGTTGCCCGAAAGGCTTACGGTTCCCTTTGGAGCCATGCCGAATCCGAGAAGGTTGTAGAACTGAAGATTGTCGGAACTTCCCAAATTTGTTATCTTAATGTTGAACATTGCCGGCTGGTCAATGCCGTTGATTATCACGCCGTTTGAATCCTGCTGCTCAACCTTGAGGTTTACCGCAAGAATTGACGGCAAAACCAAAAGAAACAATAATGCCAAGAATACTTTTTTCATTAGAAAGACAGAGGTAATTTGTATTTAAATTTTTTGTTGGGATAAA